>NZ_JAWRYD010000148.1:0-359 GCF_046534765.1 Burkholderia sp. SIMBA_062 | reverse complement strand
GGTACACGACGCCGGATTCATCTACGCCGCGAGCGGCACGCCGTCGTCGAGCATGGACCGGTTGGCGTGCAGCGTGATGCCACGGTCGCCGATCATGATCGCGCTCATGTAACGCGTATTCGACGCTATTTCAGTATCGGTCGAGCGCTGCCTGCAGCATGCGCAGTCTGGTTTTGCCGTCCGGCATGAAGTTCGTGCCGAAGCGCACGAGCCCTGCCTGATGCAAATGGCAGGCCATCGTGAAGCTGATCAACATACCAGGCTCGGGCGGATGAATTTCGATTTCTATTCGCTTCAGACGCGGTTCGTAAGCGAGCAGGGTCGCCTCGATCGCGCGCCGCAGCTTGTGCGCCGAGGAC
>NZ_JAWRYD010000035.1:0-87373 GCF_046534765.1 Burkholderia sp. SIMBA_062 | reverse complement strand
TGTCCACGTCGACTTCGACCGGGATCAACTCGCTGTCGACTTCCACGTCGACTGGCTTGTCTTCGGCTAACAGCTCGGTCGCGTCGCTGTCGACCTCCACTTCGACGGGTCTCAGCTCGACCAACAGCTCCGTTGCTTCGCTTTCGTCGTCGACTTCGACTGGCCTCTCGTCAGCGAACAGCTCGATCTCGTCGCTGTCCACGTCGACTTCGACCGGGATCAACTCGCTGTCGACTTCCACGTCGACTGGCTTGTCTTCGGCTAACAGCTCGATCTCGTCGTTGTCGACCTCCACTTCGACGGGTCTCAGCTCGACCAACAGCTCCGTCACTTCGCTTTCGAGCTCCACGTCGACCGGTTTGTCCTCCGCTAACAGCTCGATCTCGTCGTTGTCGACCTCCACTTCGACGGGTCTCAGCTCGACCAACAGCTCCGTTGCTTCGCTGTCGACTTCCACCTCGACCGGCATCAACTCGTTGTCCACCGGCCTGAGCTCGACCAACAGCTCCGTCGTTTCGCTGTCGACCTCCACGTCGACCGGCCTCTCGTCGGCAAACAGCTCGATCGGTTCGCTGTCCACCGGCCTCAGCACGGTCACGACCAAAACCGACAATCTCGGCAACAGCACCGCCGCTGCCCTCGGCGGCGGCGCGGGCTACAACCCGGCAACCGGCTCGGTTTCCGCTCCGTCGTACACCACGTACAACGCGAACGGTACGACGTCGACCGCCAACAGCGTCGGCTCGGCAATCGACAGCATCAACAATCAGGGCATCAAGTACTTCCACGCGAATTCGACGGGCACGGACAGCCAGGCGCTCGGCACCGACTCCGTCGCGATCGGTCCGAACGCCATCGCCAACAACACCGGCGACGTCGCGCTCGGCAGCGGCTCCGTCACCGGCACCCCGAACGCAACGCCGACCGGTACCGTCGGCGGCGTGACGAGCACGTTCGCGGGCGGCAATCCGAACAGCGTCGTGAGCGTCGGTAACGCGAGCACGGGCACCACGCGTCAGATCACCAACGTCGCGGCGGGTCAAATCACGCCGACCAGCACCGACGCGATCAACGGCTCCCAACTCTTCGCGACCAATTCGGCCGTGAATTCGCTGTCGACGACGGTGTCGTCGTCCAGCAACGCAATCTCGTCGCTGTCGACCGGCATCACTTCGTTGTCGACAGGCCTCAGCTCGACTAACAGCTCGGTTACGTCGCTCTCGTCGTCCACGTCGACCGGTCTCTCGTCGGCGAATAGCTCGATCAGCTCGTTGTCCACCTCGACTTCGACCGGCATCAACTCGCTGTCGACTGGCCTCAGCACGACTGACAGCACGGTAACGTCGCTCTCGACTTCGACCTCGACCGGCCTGTCGTCCGCAACCAGCTCGATCGGTTCGCTGTCCACGTCGACCTCGACGGGCATCAACTCCCTGTCCACGGGCCTCAGCTCGACCGATAGCTCCGTCGCTTCGCTGTCGACTTCCACGTCGACGGGTCTGTCGTCGGCAACCAGCTCGATCGGTTCGCTGTCCACGTCGACTTCGACGGGCATCAACTCGCTGTCCACCGGCCTCAGCTCGACCGACAGCTCGGTGGCTTCGCTGTCGACTTCCACGTCGACCGGCCTCTCGTCGGCGAATAGCTCGATCACGTCGCTCTCCACGTCGACTTCGACGGGTATCAACTCGTTGTCCACGGGCCTCAGCTCGACCGATAGTTCGGTGGCTTCGCTTTCGACCTCCACGTCGACGGGTCTGTCGTCGGCAACCAGCTCGATCAGTTCGCTCTCCACGTCGACCTCGACGGGCATCAACTCGCTGTCGACGGGCCTCAGCTCGACCAACAGTTCGGTTACCTCTCTGTCGACCTCCACGTCGACCGGTCTCTCGTCGGCTAATAGCGCGATCACGTCGCTCTCCACGTCGACGTCGACGGGTATCAACTCGTTGTCCACGGGTCTGAGCTCGACAGATAGCTCGGTAACTTCGCTTTCGACTTCCACGTCGACGGGGCTGTCGTCGGCCACAAGCTCGATCAGTTCGTTGTCCACGTCGACTTCTACAGGTATCAGCTCGTTGTCCACGTCGACTTCTACCGGCATCAACTCGCTGTCCACCGGCCTCAGCTCGACCGACAGCTCGGTGGCTTCGCTGTCGACTTCCACGTCGACCGGCCTGTCGTCGGCCACCAGCTCGATCAGCTCACTGTCCACGTCGACCTCGACGGGTATCAACTCGCTGTCCACCGGCCTCAGCTCGACCGACAGCTCGGTGGCTTCGCTGTCGACCTCCACGTCGACGGGCCTCTCGTCGGCCACCAGCTCGATCGGTTCGCTGTCCACGTCCACCTCGACTGGCATCAACTCGCTGTCCACGGGCCTCAGCTCGACCGATAGCTCCGTCGCTTCGCTGTCGACTTCCACGTCGACCGGCCTGTCGTCGGCGACGAGTTCGATCGGTTCGCTCTCTACGTCGACTTCGACTGGCATCAACTCCCTGTCCACTGGCCTCAGCTCGACCGATAGCTCCGTGGCTTCGCTGTCGACTTCCACGTCGACGGGCCTGTCGTCGGCCACCAGCTCGATCGGTTCGCTGTCCACCTCGACCTCGACAGGCATCAACTCGCTGTCCACGGGCCTCAGCTCGACCGATAGCTCCGTGGCTTCGCTGTCGACTTCCACGTCGACTGGCCTGACGTCGGCAACCAGTTCGATCAGCTCGCTGTCCACCTCGACCTCGACGGGCATCAACTCGCTGTCCACCGGCCTCAGCTCGACCGACAGCTCGGTGGCTTCGCTGTCGACTTCCACGTCGACCGGCCTGTCGTCGGCAACCAGTTCGATCGGCTCGCTGTCTACCTCGACCTCGACTGGCATCAACTCGCTGTCCACCGGCCTGAGCTCGACCGACAGCACGGTAACGTCGCTCTCGACCTCAACGTCGACGGGCCTCTCGTCGGCCACAAGCTCGATCAGCTCGCTGTCCACGTCGACCTCGACCGGCCTGTCGTCCGCAACCAGCTCGATCGGTTCGCTGTCCACCAGTCTCAGCTCGACCAACAGCTCGGTGGCTTCGCTCTCGACTTCCACGTCGACCGGCCTGTCGTCGGCCACAAGCTCGATCGGCTCGCTGTCCACGTCGACTTCGACGGGTATCAACTCGCTGTCCACCGGCCTCAGCTCGACCGATAGCTCGGTGGCTTCGCTGTCGACCTCAACGTCGACCGGCCTGTCGTCGGCCACCAGCTCGATCGGTTCGCTGTCCACGTCGACTTCGACGGGTATCAACTCCCTGTCCACCGGCCTGAGCTCGACCGACAGCACGGTAACGTCGCTCTCGACTTCCACGTCGACCGGCCTGTCGTCGGCCACAAGCTCGATCGGCTCGCTGTCCACGTCGACTTCGACGGGCATCAACTCGCTGTCCACCGGCCTTAGCTCGACCGATAGCTCGCTCACGTCGCTCTCGACCTCAACGTCGACGGGCCTCTCGTCGGCGACCAGCTCGATCAGCTCGCTGTCGACATCGACCTCGACCGGCCTCTCGTCGGCCACAAGCTCGATCGGCTCGCTGTCCACCGGCCTCAGCTCGACCAACAGCTCGCTCACGTCGTTGTCCACGTCGACCTCCACCGGGATCAACTCGCTGTCGACGGGCCTGAGCGCCACGAACAGCTCGGTCGCGTCGCTGTCGACCTCGACGTCAACGGGCCTCTCGTCGGCGACAAGCTCGATCACGTCGCTGTCAACCTCGACCTCGACCGGCCTCTCGTCCGCAACCAGCTCGATCGGTTCGCTGTCCACCGGCCTGAGCTCGACCGACAGCACGGTAACGTCGCTCTCGACCTCCACGTCGACGGGTCTGTCGACGGCCACGAGCTCGATCACATCACTGTCGACCTCGACGTCGACCGCGATCGACGCCGCGAAGACGCACTACTACAGCGTCAACGCCAACGGCACGCAGCAAGGCAACTACGCCAACGACGGCGCAACGGGCGTCAACTCGCTCGCAGCCGGCGTGAACGCCAGCGCGGCAGGCGCCAGCAGCGTCGCGGTCGGCGATGGCTCGAACGCGCAGTCGGCGGGTGCAGTCGCGATCGGCCAGAACGCGTCGGCCACCGGCGGCAAGGCGGTGTCGATCGGCTCCGGCAACACCGCGAGCGGCGACGGCGCGGTCGCGATCGGCGACCCGAGCGTCGCAACGGGCACGGGAGCAGTGGCGATGGGCGCGAACGACACGGCGACAGGCAGCGGCGCAGTGGCGCTCGGCAACGCGAACACCGCAACCGGCAACAGCGCGCTCGCCCTCGGCAGCTCGAGCCAGGCCACCGCGGACAACACGATCGCGCTCGGCAACAACGCAGTCGCAAGCGCCACCGGCGCCCAGGCCTACGGCTCGGGTGCATCGGCCACCGCGGCGGATGCACTCGCCTTCGGCACGAACGCCACGGCGAACGTCGCGAACTCGATCGCCCTCGGCGCGAACTCGGTCACGGCTGCGGCAGTCGGCACCTCGAGCGCCACGATCGGCGGCGCCACGTATCTCTTCGCAGGCAGCTCGCCGGTGGGCGTGGTGAGCGTCGGCCAGCCGGGGCAGGAACGCCAGATCACGAACGTCGCGGCAGGCCGGATCTCCGCCACCAGCACGGACGCAATCAACGGCAGCCAGCTCAACGCGACGAACCAGGCAGTCAGCAGCCTGTCCACGTCGACCGCGTCGAACATCTCGTCGCTGTCGACCGGCATCGGTTCGCTGTCCACGGGCCTCAGCTCGACCAACAGCTCGGTGACGTCGCTGTCCACGTCGACCTCGACGGCGATCAACTCGCTGTCGACGGGCCTCAGCTCGACGAACAGCAACCTGACGTCGCTGTCCACGTCGACCTCGACCGGCATCGGCTCGCTGTCGACCGGCCTGAGCACGACGAACAGCACGGTGGCCTCGCTGTCGACGGGCGTGACGAACCTCGGCGATCAGGTATCCAAACTGTCGACGACGATCAACAACAACACGACGCGCTCGTTGAGCAACAACGGCATCGCGGTCGACATGAACGGCACCGGCAACGATCGGCCGACCGTCACCGCCGGCACGAACTCGGTGGCGATCGGCGCGAATTCGAATGACGGCGGTCGTTCGAACGTGGTGTCGGTCGGCAGCGACACGCAGCAACGCCAGATCACGAACGTCGCGCCGGGCACGCAAGGCACCGACGCGGTGAACGTGAACCAGCTGACGCAGGTGCAAACGACGCTGTCGACGGCACTCTCGGGCCAGCAGACGCAGATCAACTCGCTGGGTTCGCAACTGCAGCAGACCGACCAGATGGCGAAGCAGGGTATCGCGGCCGTCGGCGCGATGGCGTCGATCCCGCAGCTCGATCGCGACGCCAACTTCGGGATGGGTGTGGGCACGTCGACCTTCCTCGGCCAGAAGGCGATGGCGGTCAACATGCAGGCCCGGATCACCGAGAACCTGAAGGCGTCGATCAACGGCGGCTTCAGCGGCGGTCAGAAGGTGATCGGCGCCGGCATGCTGTACCAGTGGAAGTAACGCGTCGCGCCGCCACGCCGCCGGCTCACGAGCCGGACGGCGCGCGGCGGCCGCGACGGCAGGACGAGCCTGCCGCGCAACCCGCGGCAGGCCTCGGTCAACCCAAGCTTTGAGGACGTAACCGTGAACAAACTCGCTCTTGCGCTCGCACTTTCCACGATGGCCGTCGCCGCGTGCTCGACCGCATCCGGCCCGACCTTCAGCGCATCCGAACTGCAGCCGCGCGATGGCGTGCGCACCTTCCAGGTGGACTGCCACGGCCTGCTGTCGGGCCCGCAGACCTGCATGAAGGCCGCCCGCAAGATCTGCGGCGACCAGCCGGTGCGCACCGTCGACTCGGCCCGCGCGCTGCGCAACGGCTCGGATCCCGCGACGCTGGTGTTCCAGTGCGGCGCCGCGCCTGCCGAAGCGGCGTCGGCCGCCGAGCCGGCACCCGCGCCCGCCGCGGTCGAACACGTGAACCTCGCGGGCGACGCGCTGTTCGCGACGGGCCTGGCCACGCTCACGCCCGCCGCGCGCACCTCGCTCGACAAGTTGTTGAGCGAGCGCGAAGACCGTACGTATACACAGGTCACGGTCATCGGCCATACGGATTCGGTCGGCAACGACGCCGCCAATCTCGCGCTGTCGAAGCGACGCGCCGAAACCGTCGCGGGCTACCTGAAGTCACACGGGCTGAACGCGCAAACCGTGTCGGTCTCGGGCCGCGGCAGCGCGGATCCGGTCGCGTCCAACGCGACGGCCGACGGCCGCGCGAGCAACCGCCGCGTCGACATCTCGCTGCAACGCTGAGCTGCCGGCCGCCGCGAGGCCGGCGCACCCCGCACCCGCACGCGACGGCCCTGACCGGCAGCGCGCCCACGCCCCGACGGACCAAGCCGACAGCGCTTGGTCCGGTCGCCGACGGCTATGTCAAAGTTCGTCAGCCCCCTCCACAAACCGCTGACTTCCGTGCAACAATCGCCGCAGACAGCTGCCGGGGCGTTCCGCCCGCGTCGCGCGCCGTGCCAGTCCCGCGCGACGACACACCGGAATCCGCCGGCCGCCCCGCGATCCGCGTCGCTCGACTCGTTGTCGAGCGCGCGCCGGCGCGAACGCAACCACGACAATCCACGGCGCGCCGTTACGCGGCCAGGCGCTCGACGCCGCGGCCGAATGCACGACGCCGCAGAGGAAACCAACCGGTGACGGACATCAATCAAGCCGCCTCGGGCGGCACCCGCAAGCAACGGCCGGCCGTCGGCATCTCGCTGTTTGCGCGGGACGGCCAGGCGATCTGGGAAAACGGCATCCACCAGAACATCGCGTACCTCGCGATGATGCTCAAGCGCTCCGACCGCGTCGGCCCCGTCTATTTCCTGAACGGCGGCGACGCGAACGCACTGCCGCTCGGCCTCGAACTCGACGGCCTCGACGTGCCGCTCGTGAAGCCCGCCGACGTCACGCACGCGCTCGACGTCGTGATCGAGATGGGTGCGCAACTGCCGCTCGAATGGCTCAGGCACGTGAAGGCACTCGGCACGAAGCTTGTCGCGTGCTACGTCGGGCACACCTACAGCGGTCTCGCCGAAACACCGATCTTCGAAAAACCTTCGGGGCACATCTTCAACGGCACGCAGTTCGACGAAGTATGGGTGCTCGAGAAGTCGCAGAAGATCGACGTGCCGCTCTTGCGCACGCTCACGCGCGCGCCGGTTCATACGATTCCGCATCTGTGGTCGCCGTACTTCCTCGATCGCCGCATCGCCGCGCTGGCGAGCGAAGGCGTGACGTTCGGCTATCGACCCGGCCGTCGTCCGTGGCATCTCGCCACGCTCGAGCCGAACATCTCGGTCGTGAAGACCTGCCATTACCCGATGCTCGTGTGCGACGAGTTCTACCGCGCGCATCCGGATGCCGTGCAGCATCTGTTCGTCGTCAACGCGATGCACATGAAGGCGCATCGGACCTTCGTGCACTTCGCGAACAGCCTCGACCTCGTGCGCCAGCACAAGGCGACGTTCGAGCCACGCATCGACCTGCCGGGCTTCATGGCGCGCCATGCGGATGCCGTCGTGTCGCACCACTGGGAAAATCCGCAGAACTACCTGTACTACGACGTGCTGTACGGCGGCTATCCGCTGATCCACAATTCGACGCTGCTCGGCGACGCCGGCTATTACTATCCGGACTTCGATTCCGTCGCGGGCGGCCACGCGCTGCGCGATGCGTGGCTGCATCACGACGAGCGGCTCGACGACTATCGCGCGAAAGCCGACCGGCTGCTGCAGTCGGTCTCGATCGACAACCCCGCGAACCTGGACGCGTTCGTCGCGCGCCTGGTCGCCTGAACCGGAGCATACGCATGTCGGACTCCAATGCCCGTCAAGCACCCGGCGAGGGCAAGCGTCTCGTCGTCGGCGTGTCGCTGTTCGTGCGCGGCGCCGGCCAGTCGCTGTGGGAAAACGGCATCTTCCAGAACTGCCTGCTGCTGATCCTGCTGCTGCATCAGTCGCCGCACGTTGCTCAAGCCGTGATGGTGAACGGCGGCGAACAGCTCGCCGATCCGCAGATGATGCTCGGCGAATGGGACGTGCCGCTGCTGTCGATGGACGAAGCGCTGCAGCGCTGCGACGTGCTGATCGAAATGAGCGCGCAGTTCAGCGCCGATTACCTGCGCGCGTTCCGCGACCGCGGCGGCAAGGTCGTCACGATGCGGGTCGGCAACGACTACGTGATCGACATCGAGCGCGCGATGTTCGACAAGCCGTCGGGCTTCCTGTTCTCGGGCGCACCGTACGACGCGGTGTGGACGATTCCGGAATTCGAGCGCTCGTGCCTGCACTATTACCAGACGGGCCTGCGCGCGCCGGTGACGATCGTCCCGCACATCTGGCATCCGATGCTGTTCGACAAGGCGCGCGCGACGCTCGGCGCCGGCCTGTCGTTCGGTTATCAGCCCGGCAAACCGCGCTGGCGCGTGACGATGTTCGAGCCGAACATCTGCATGGTGAAGACGAGCATCATCCCGATGCTGGTGACCGAGGAGGCGTATCGCGCGAAGCCCGAATTCCTCGAGTTCGTGCGCGTATGCAATACGCTGCACCTGAAGGAACATGCGACGTTCGTGCACTTCGCGAAGAGCCTCGACATCGTGAACCACGGGATCACGACGTTCGAAAGCCGCTACGCTGTCTACGAGTTCATGGCGGCCTACGGCGACGCGGTGGTGTCGCACACGTGGGAAAACGCGCAGAACTACCTGTACTACGAACTGCTGTACGGCGACTATCCGCTGATCCACAACTCGCCGTTCCTCGGCAAGGCCGGGTATTTCTATCCGGACTTCGATTGCCAGGCCGGCGGCCGCGCGCTGCTGCAGGCGTTCGACGAACACGACGCGAACCTGGAAGCGTATCGCGAGCAATCGAAGTACGTGCTCGACTCGGTCAGCATCTACAACCCCGACAACGTCGCCGCGTATTCCGACGCGATCGCGTCACTCTATCGCGACGCATGACGCGCCGCCCTCTTCGGACTCCGACATGAACGCATACCGGCCCCTCTCCCGCGCGAAATGGCTGATCGGCTGCACCGTCGCGTCGCTCGCGATCGGCGCGCACGCGCAAACCGGCGGCGAATCGGCCGACGCACTGCTGCGCGACGCCGACGCGGTCTTCAAGCAGCTCGACGCCGGTCAGTACGGCGCGGTGTGGACCGATTCCGCCGCGTTCGTGAAGGCACGCATCAAGCAGGATCAGTTCGCGGCGGACATGCAGCGCGCGCGCCAGTCGATCGGCACGGTCCGCCATCGCGGCTGGGCGCAGGTCACGCGCATTCGCTACACGAACGCACCGGCAACGCCCGACGGGCTTTACGCGAACGTCGACTATGCGACGACGCTCACGACCGGCACGACCGTGTACGAAAAGCTCAGCTTTCGACTCGACGACGACGGCCGCTGGCACCTGACCGGCTATGTGCCGCGCCAGGGGCAGGATTTCACGCCGTAAGCCGCACCGCGCCCGGAGCCGGCGACGGAAATCATCGTCGCGATTACGATCGACGTTCAGCGCGACGCCGCGCAGTCGCGGGTGAGGGACGCGTTCATCGCCCCGTCGCACACGAAAGCCCGATGCGCGCCGGGAATCCGGAGGTTTCGCCAGGAACCGACGGTGCGCTTGCCGCGCAAGCGCATACCCATGATCGGTGAGCGTCAAGCGCGGCGCGCAAGCGGGTGCGACGCTTGCACGCCGTCGGCACGCCCTGCGACAAACGCGCGGCCATGCCGACGTCCGATCCGCGCCAGCCTCGTGAAACAGCGGAGTGCGGCGCCGCTGACCTGGCCGGCGCGCCTCGCGAGGCTGCCGGATACACCGCAGGCGATCGCCGAATCTTCGCCGCAGGCGCCCGCAAACACGCCGGCGTAATAGTGCCGTGCCGCGAGGTCGCGGCCGTCGGCGTCGAGCGGCTTCATCCGGTGAATGCGTTGCGCGACGGCCTGCAGGCCGTCGAGATACGGCGCGACGTCGATCGGCGTATCGGTCGATTGGCTCGATTCGGCACCGAGCTGCCGCAACATGTCGGCCAGCTCGGCGATCGCGACGAGTTCGCACGCATCGGTGGCCTGGGTGCCCGTTCCGTGTCCGATCTTGTTCGTCGCCGCCATGCCCACGCCCCTTTGCGATCCATCGTTACCCGATACCTGCGCCCGGCGATCGCGCCGCTGCGTCATGCGGCGGCCGGCGACCGCCAGCTGAAGCGAACGCCCTGCGCCCACGCGACGCCGGAATCCAGGATGATCTGCCGATCGATCTCGTTCTCCACGCCTTCGACGACGACGTGCCGCGCGCTTTCGTGCGCAAACGCGATCAGCCGGCGAAACTGGTAGCGCCCGATCGCGTTGCGCTTGATCAGCGACAGCACCGACCTGTCGAGCTTCACGATATCGGGGTTGCCGACCACCAGGTTGTTCAGCGCGCTGAAGCCGACGCCGAAGTCGTCGATCGCGACGCGGCAGCCGGCCTGGCGGAACCGATTCACGAACGACCGGCCCGCGACGGGGTTCAGCGGCCCCGTCTCGGTGATCTCGACGACCAGCCGCGCCGCAACCGACGGCTCGCGCTCGAGCCGCCTGAAGATGGCCAGCCACGCATCGTCCACCACCGCGCTCGCCGCCGCGACGTTGCAGCCATACACGGCCTGCGGATCGGCACGCAGCGCGTCGATCGTCCGGCCCACCACGAGCCGGTCGAACCAGCGCATCAGGCCGAGCGACTCGAGGCGCGGCAGGAACGCGAGCGGCGGCAACGTGTCGAGCGATCCCCAGCGCAGCCGCGCGAGGCATTCGTGATACAGCACGCCGCCCGACAGGTCGGCGCGGCAGACCGGCTCGCGCGCGAATCCGAGCCGGCTTTCGACGAAACTGCGTACCGACGCAAGGTCGGGGTGATCGTCAGACGCGCCGAACACGAGATCGATTTCGTCCCGATTCGCTACGCTATTCGCCTCCAGGCGAGGTTCGACCGCATTCATCCGGCGCTCCGGCAATTGTCGGGCCGCCGATGACGGCCCGCGCTCTCGATACATGTGGCGCGAGCCGACCACGACACGCGCCACCGCCTACCCGGCCCATCCTCTCGTTTCGATCTTTTCAGGGAGCGTACTTTTCATTTCGGCGCGCCGTCAAATCCCATATTGTCAACGATATTCAAATGCGAGAAATACACCATGCATGCATGCCGCCTACAGTGCGACAGGTTACACAAAACGCACCGGTGATATTGCTTTCTCAAACATCTTTGGCAAAAATCAATTTATCGAAGGTGTCGTTTCAAAATCAGGCGACCGTTATTTCGTATGATTAATATCCGGTGGCGAAACCGTATCCGGACAGGAGGCCCCGATTCGCTGCAACGCCCTGCCGGTCGGGTCATCAGCGGATTCCCATCGGGCATTCGGTCCTCGGAGAATTCAATTTCGCCGTTTCAAACGATATTGAAAATAGCCAAACAATAGTCCGCCGAAACAAAATGACAATATCGGCCCGAGCCATACGACATTTGTCGATTGAAAGATCTTTAACAAACTTTTCGATTTGTTAACCTATAAAATGATTTCTGACGGACTTCCCTCGGAGCCGTCAATTTCGTGCCTTCAAAAACCGTCGAATCTTCCCCGGTTCGGCGGTTTCTTTTTTACGGCAGGATTTCATCAGACATTAACCCGAGTCACGCAAGCTCAAGCCGCCGTCGCGCCGATCAGGTTCGCGAGCAGCGCGTCGTATTCGGCGACGAGCGCGGGGTTGGCCGACGTATAGCGGCCGAGGATCTCGCGCTGGCGCCGCGTGTACCCTTGCCAGTCGTCGTCGTGCGTGTGCAGCGCGTGCCGCAGCGCCTGCGCGCCCTTCTGCACGTCGTTGTCCGGATAGTAGTAGCCGAGCTCGGGCGCGAGGCTCGCGTTGTGCACGAGCGGATAGCCCTGCCAGCACACGTCGAAATAGAAGTAGTTGAGCGGGTTCGACCATTGATGCGACACGACGATGTCGGTCAGGTCGGCCAGGAACAGCGGCGTGTCGAAGCGTCCGACGAAGCTCGCCTTGCCCGCGCGCACGATGTCCAGATAGTTCATCAGCATCACGAACTCGGGGCTGTCGTGCGCGAGACGGTCGGCGTTCGTCACGTGCGTGAAGCAGATCGCATCGGGATCGCGGCGATACGCCTCGTCGATGATCAGCATCGGGTACACGCAGAACTTCACGACGTTGTGGTTCGGCTCCATCACCGTGAGCCGCTTGCCCGGCTCGCCGCGCGGCCGGTATTCGCCGTGCTCGGGCAGCGATGCCGCACGCGCGCTCAGGAACATCGGATCCCATACGAACGGCACGACGCGCCCCGGGCAGCGACGCAGCGACTGCAGGAACGGCAGCGACGACGGCGCGATCTGCGGAATCGCCCACACCTCGTCGTAGCCGCGGTTGATGAACAGTGAATCCCACAGCCGGCGGCCGAACAGCATCGACTCCATCGCGTTGATGTACTCGACGCCGCAGCAATAGCTGACGATCTTCGCGCCGCGCGCCTTCAGGTAGGCCGTCTGCGCGGCGTCGATCTGGCCGCCGAGCTCGATCACCACGTCGAGCGCATCCTTCATGTCGGCGAATGCGCGCGTGTCGTACACGGTGCGATCCCACGGCAGCGCGTCGGTGAGCGACACGTCGGTCGTGTTGACCAGCGTCACGCGATAGCCATGCGGCGACGCCATCAACAGCTTCGCGAGAAACAGCGCGTTCTGCTTGATGCCATTGATCCACAGGCTTTCGTCGGGGGCGCGCAGACCGATCGTGATACCGATGCGCAGGCCGTTCAGGACAGGAGACGTCATCGTCGGCGGGACGGGAAATTGAATGGACGCGATGTGGCGCGCATGGCGGCGCACCCCGGGAACAACAGGTCATTCTAGCGGACTGTCGACCACAGGACTGTCATGGATGGTCAGCGATGGACGGGAAGCTTTCCAATGGAACATGAGCCTGGGTGACGGGCTATGCGTGCTCGAGCAGGCGTCCTTTAGCGCGTTTCCAACGCAAATGAGCCTGTTGTTTGGTCGAGACGCGCCTGTTGACCGGCACCGGAACGGGGACGGTGATCATCTACCGGATGATCATTGACTTGAATGAATCGCAAATCCGCGCCCTGGATCGGGTGCGCGCCGTCCTCGACGGCACACAAACGCTCGAGCGTTTCGAGCGGAATACATCAACCACGAGGTCGCCGCCATGCTCGAGAAGGAGCGAATCGAAGCCTTCCGGCCGCGGACCGCTTCCTGCGCGAAGGCATCACGCTCGACCAGTTGTTGAAACAGGCTCACAGCCAGACTGACGTCGAAGCGGCTCGTCAGGTTCGAAAGGCGCGGGAACGTCTAATGGGCAAGGTTGCCGAGCAGACCAAGCCCCGCAAGCCCCGCCATGCCGACGTATGGCGCTTTGCCCAAGATAGCCGCGCATAGTCTGCCCCGCGCAACCAACGGCTTCGTACCTAGAATGCCGTTTCCTTTAACAATCACCCAACTCCGCCTACCCCAGCCGTTTCAGGCTCGTTTTGGAATTGGAAAGTACTGGGTTACGGCGCGCCCCCTGCCGAGTTGTCACATCTCCCATCGTCCGGCTTCGATTGCCGCCTCCATCATCCGGATGGTCAGCGGACGCTCCAGGATTTTGTCCCTGGCGCCGCTGCTAAACGGCGACTTGAACACTTCCACCAGAAATCGACCGAAACCCAATTTTCTGGAGGGGTAGTAATAATCCACATCGAAAGCGGAAATATCGACACCGAACGATTCCGAAAATCTCCGCATCAATCTCAACATGGCTCTGTCGGAAAGCTCAAGATCAATGCAGAGATCCGTTTCCGGGGTAATTTCAAGCTCGCCCCACAACGGCGAATCAGCCTCCTCACGCACCATCTCGATCAGACGAGCGTCCATCAAAAACGATCCTCCGGCTTGACCAGGCGATTGTACTTGACTGCAGAGCGATACATTATGATCGATACGTCGGCAGCTGTAATGATCCATCCGGCCACCGGAACCGCCCGTCCAACAAACACGCCGAGCTCCCTCGTAAATTTCACCTTGAGAAGCACGAGACTCTTGAATGAAGTCACCGTCGGAAGAATTTTGTGCTTGATTTCATAGGGGAGCAACCTCCGTGAAACCCTTGATGCGACCGATGTGCCCTTGACCGCTCCGTGGAATTTTCCTCGAGTCGGCACAAACCTTTGTCCCAATAAAATCATTGCGATCCCGACAGCGTCATCGATGCCCAATTCATCACAGGCGACGTCGATCACGATCAAGCAAAACAATTCCGGCGGCGTCAGATCTCCGTGGCCCCCGTAATCATATTTGTTCGCCATTTTTATTTCTCTCCACACGCTCATTTGATCATTGCGCAATGCACCGGACTGCACATCCCGATCGAAACGGTAGCGCTGCCCATCGAGCGTGAACAGAAAGAAGATGCAGTGGTTTCGCTCATCCAGCATGACATCCGGAAAGCGATCGCTATCATTCGGTGCCTTGCTGCACGGGGGGGAACGGGCGAATTCGCGTTGCCGATGAAGCTCAGGAGAAGCCGTTTTCGATCTGTTAACGAGTGTTGCAACAGTCGAATCGACGAGAAACGGCGCATGTTGCGCCGCTGATCAACGGCCGGGATCGGTTGATGGCCCCGAAACCATGAAGACGTTGCACGCGCATCTTTTATTTTTTGTATGCGATCGCCGATTCGCGAGCGGACGCCGGCGCTATCCGTGAGGGCCGGCAAGGGCCCTCACGCACACACCGCGATCAGTCTTCCGCCATCACCAGCAACTGCGCGCCATCCGCAACCTGATCGCCGACGCCGTACAGCACTTCCGCGACGACGCCCGCGTCCGGCGCGCCGATCGTGTGCTCCATCTTCATCGCCTCCATCACGATCAGCGGCGTGCCGGCCTCGACCTTCTGCCCCGGCTCGACCAGCACCGCGATCACCTTGCCGGGCATCGGCGCGGTCAGGCGGCCGCCGCCATGCTCGGCGTCGCCCGCGTGCGCGAGCACGTTGCGCCATTCGAACGTCTCGGCGACACCCTGCGTGAACACGTGGAAACTGTCGCCGTCCGCATACACGCGGCCGCTGCTGCGCACACCGTCGAGCGTCACGTCGAAGTCGAGCGGCGTCGCGCCGCGCGTCCACGCGAACGGCTGCGCGGCCGCATCGCCGGTGGCGAGGCTCGCATGGCCGCCATTGTCCTCGTAGGTGACCGTCACGTCCGCTTCACGATCGGGCGCATGCCATTCGAGCGTGCGGCGATAGCCGCCGTTCAGCCGCCAGTCCGGCAGCGCATGCCACGGCGACACGCCCTCCTGCGCGGCCGCCCCGCGCTCGCGCGCGAGCAGCGCCGCGCAGGCCAGCGCCAGCGTCGCACGCGGCGACTGTTGCGGCGCGAACAGCGCATCGTGGTTGCGCTCGATCAGGCCCGTGTCGAGATTGGCGGTGGCGAACGGCTCGCACGCGACGATCCGCTGCAGAAACGCGGCGTTCGTGTGCAGGCCGACCACTTCGCAAGCCCGCAGCGCGCGCAGCATCGTGCCGAGCGCTTCCGCGCGATCCGCGCCGTGCACGATCAGCTTCGCGATCATCGGATCGTAGAACGGCGTGATCGCGTCGCCTTCGCGCACGCCGCTGTCGACGCGCACCGGCGCGCCGATCGCGAACTCGACGCCTTCCGGCAGCCGCAGGTGCTTCAGTGTGCCGGTGGAAGGCAGGAAGCCACGCGCCGGATTCTCCGCGTAGAGACGCGCCTCGATCGCGTGACCCTGCACGCGCAGTTGGTCCTGCGTCAGCGGCAGCGGCTCGCCCGATGCGACGCGCAGTTGCCACTCGACGAGATCGAGCCCGGTGACCATCTCGGTGACCGGATGCTCGACCTGCAGGCGCGTGTTCATTTCCATGAAGTAGAACGCGTCGGCCGTCATGATGAATTCGACGGTGCCCGCCCCGACGTAATTCACCGCGCGCGCGGCCGCCACGGCCGCCTCGCCCATCGCGCGACGCAGATCGTCAGGCAGGCCCGGCGCCGGCGCCTCCTCGAGCACCTTCTGGTGACGGCGCTGCACCGAGCAGTCGCGATCGAACAGGTAGACGGTGTTGCCGTGCGTGTCGCCGAACACCTGCACTTCGACGTGACGCGGGCGCGTCAGGTATTTCTCGATCAGCACGCGGGCGTTGCCGAAGCTGCTCGCGGCCTCGCGCTGGCACGACGCGAGCGCCGCCCGGAAGTCCTCGGAGCGCTCGACCACGCGCATCCCCTTGCCGCCACCGCCCGCGCTCGCCTTCAGCAGCACCGGGTAGCCGATCTCGTCGGCTTCGCGATGCAGGTTGGCCGTGTCCTGGTCGTCGCCGTGATAGCCGGGTACGAGCGGCACCGCCGCCGCGTGCATCAGCGCCTTCGCGGCCGCCTTCGAGCCCATCGCCGCGATCGCGTCGACCGGCGGCCCGATGAACACGATGCCGGCCGCTTCGCATGCGTGCGCGAAATCCTCGTTCTCCGACAGGAACCCGTAGCCGGGGTGGATGGCCTGCGCGCCGGCCGCGCGCGCGGCCTCGATGATGCGCAAGCCGCGCAGGTAGCTGTCCGCGGCCGCCGCGCCGCCGATATGCACGGCTTCGTCGCATGCGGCGACGTGCTTCGCGTTCGCGTCCGCGTCGGAATAGACGGCGACGCTCGCGATCCCGAGACGTTTGCACGTTGCGGCGACGCGGCAGGCGATTTCGCCGCGGTTGGCGATCAGAATCTTGTCGAACATGGCTTCGGTGTCGTCCGGAAAGTTATTGGCACGCCGTCATTCACGCCACGAAGGCGTGCGCTTCTCGAGGAACGACGCGATCCCTTCGCGGGCTTCCGCGCCGGCGCGGGTGCGCGCGATCCAGTCGGCGGTCTGCTCGATCAGCGTCGCGTCGAGCGGCCGCCCCGCCACGTCGGCGACGAGCCGCTTGCACGCCCGCACCGCGTCGGGGCCGTTCGCGACGAGCGCCGCGGCCAGCTTCGCGACCGTTTCGTCGAGCGCGTCGGCCGGCACCGCGTCGTGAATGAAGCCGAGCGACGCGGCGCGCGCGCTGTCGAACACTTCGGCCGTCGTGAAGTAGCGGCGCGCCGCGCGCTCGCCCATCGCGCGCACGACGTACGGCGCGATCGTCGCGGGAATCAGCCCGAGCCGCGCCTCGGACAGGCAGAACTTCGCGCCGTCGGAGGCGATCGCGATGTCGGCCGCCGCGACGAGGCCCACGCCGCCCGCATAGGCGTCGCCGTGGACGCGCGCGATCACCGGTTTGCCGCAGCGGTGGATCGCCTCGAGCATGCGCGCGAGCTTGCGCGCATCGGCACGGTTCTCGTCGTCCGAGTAACCGGCCATCTTCTTCATCCAGTTCAGGTCCGCGCCCGCGCAGAATGCGGCGCCTTCCGCCGCGAGCACGATCGCGCGCACGCCTGCGTGCGCGTCGAGCCACTCGAACGCGGTGGTCAGCTCGGCGATCGTCGTCTCGTCGAACGCGTTGCGCACGGCGGGGCGCGCGAGCGTGACGGTCGCCACGCGGCCGGCCTCGTGTACCTTGATCGTTTCGTATCGCATCGGTCAGCCCTCCCGGCCGTTACATGCGGAACACGCCGAAGCGCGTGTCGTCGATCGGCGCGTTCATCGACGCGGCAAGGCCGAGCCCGAGCACGTCGCGCGTCTGCGCGGGGTCGATCACGCCGTCGTCCCACAGCCGCGCGCTCGCGTAGTACGGATGCCCCTGGCGCTCGTACTGGTCGCGGATCGGCTGCTTGAACGCATCCTCCTCCTCGGCCGACCACGAGCCGCCCTTCGCCTCGATGCCGTCCCGACGCACGGTCGCGAGCACCGACGCGGCCTGCTCGCCGCCCATCACCGAAATCCGCGCGTTCGGCCACATCCACAGGAAGCGCGGACCGAATGCGCGGCCGCACATCCCGTAGTTGCCCGCGCCGAACGAGCCGCCGATGATCACCGTGAACTTCGGCACCTTCGCGTTCGACACGGCCGTCACCATCTTCGCGCCGTGGCGCGCGATGCCTTCGTTCTCGTACTTGCGACCGACCATGAAGCCCGTGATGTTCTGCAGGAACACGAGCGGGATCTTGCGCTGGCAGCACAGCTCGATGAAATGCGCGCCCTTCACGGCCGATTCGGAAAACAGGATGCCGTTGTTCGCGACGATCCCGACCGGATGGCCCCAGATGTGCGCGAAGCCCGTGACGAGCGTCGTGCCGAAGCGTGCCTTGAATTCGTCGAACTCCGAATCGTCGACGATGCGCGCGATCACCTCGCGCACGTCGAACGGCTTGCGCGTGTCGACCGGAATCACGCCGTACAGGCTCTTCGCGTCGTAGCGCGGCGGCTTCGATTCGCGCAGCGCGACCGGCGCTGCGATCTTCGGCGCGAGATGACCGACGATGTTGCGGGCGATGGACAGCGCATGCGCGTCGTTCTGCGCGAGATGATCGACCACGCCCGACAGGCGCGTGTGCACGTCGCCGCCGCCGAGATCCTCGGCGCTCACTTCCTCGCCGGTCGCGGCCTTCACGAGCGGCGGGCCGCCGAGGAAAATCGTGCCCTGGTTCTTCACGATGATCGACTCGTCGCTCATCGCCGGCACGTACGCGCCGCCCGCCGTGCACGAGCCCATCACGACCGCGATCTGCGCGATCCCCGCCGCGGACATCGTCGCCTGGTTGAAGAAGATGCGGCCGAAGTGGTCGCGATCGGGAAACACGTCGTCCTGGTTCGGCAGGTTCGCGCCGCCCGAGTCCACGAGGTACACGCACGGCAGCCGGTTTTCCGCGGCGATTTCCTGTGCGCGCACGTGCTTCTTCACGGTGATCGGGTAGTAGGTGCCGCCTTTGACCGTCGCGTCGTTGCACACGATCACGCACTCGCGGCCCGCGATCCGGCCGATGCCGGTGATCACGCCCGCGCCGGGCGCGTCGTCGTTGTACATGCCGTTCGCCGCGAGCTGCGAGAACTCGAGGAACGGCGCGCCGGGATCGAGCAGTTGCGCGATCCGGTCGCGCGGCAGCAGCTTGCCGCGTGACAGGTGCTTGTCGCGCGCGGCCTGGCCGCCGCCTTGCGCGAGCTGTTCGATCTTCGCGCGCAGGTCGGCGACGACCGCCTCCAGCGCCGCGGCGTTCGTGCGGAATTCTTCCGAACGCGGGTTCAGTTTCGATTCGATGATCGGCATCGACGGGGCTCCGTTCGCGTGACGTGGGGCGTTACATCGTTTCCGCGAACAGCTCGCGGCCGATCAGCATCCGGCGGATCTCGCTCGTGCCGGCGCCGATCTCGTACAGCTTCGCATCGCGCCACAGACGACCGACCGGGTATTCGTTGATGTAGCCGTTGCCGCCGAGAATCTGGATCGCCTCGCCGGCCATCCACGTGGCCTTCTCGGCCGTATAGAGGATCACGCCCGCGCAATCCTTGCGCACCTGGCGAATATGGTCGCTGCCGGCCGAGTCGAGATGGCGGCCGACCGCGTACAGGTAGGCGCGGCATGCCTGGAACGTCGTGTACATGTCGGCGACCTTGCCCTGGATCAACTGGAACTCGCCGATCGACTGGCCGAACTGCTTGCGGTCGTGGATATACGGGACCACCGCGTCGAGACACGCGGCCATGATGCCCGTCGGGCCACCCGACAGCACCGCGCGCTCGTAGTCGAGGCCGCTCATCAGCACCTTCACGCCGCCGTTGAGCTGGCCGAGGATGTTCTCCTCCGGCACCTCGACGTCCTGGAACACGAGCTCGCCCGTGTGCGACCCGCGCATGCCGAGCTTGTCGAGTTTCTGCGCGACCGAGAAGCCTTTCATCCCCTTCTCGACGATGAACGCGGTGATGCCGCGCGAATTCGCTTCGACGTCCGTCTTCGCGTAGACGACGAGCGTGTCGCAATCGGGGCCGTTAGTGATCCACATCTTCGTGCCGTTGAGCACGTAGTGGTCGCCGCGTTTGTCCGCGCGCAGCTTCATGCTGACGACGTCGGAGCCCGCGTTCGGCTCGCTCATTGCGAGCGCGCCGATGTGTTCGCCCGACACGAGCTTCGGCAGGTACTTCTGCTTTTGCGCGTCGGTGCCGTTGCGGTGGATCTGGTTCACGCACAGGTTCGAGTGCGCGCCGTACGACAGGCCGATCGACGCCGATGCGCGCGAGATCTCCTCCATCGCGACCATGTGCGCGGTGTAGCCCATGTTCGCGCCGCCGTACTCCTCGGCCACCGTCATGCCGAGCACGCCGAGATCGCCGAACTTCTTCCACAGATCCATCGGAAACTGGTCGGTGCGGTCGACTTCCGCCGCGCGCGGCGTGATTTCCTTCGCCGCAAACGTCGCGACGGCGTCGCGCAGCATCTCGATGTCTTCACCGAGCATGAATTGCACGCCGGGCAGGTTGATCATGTCTCCTCCGTCTCCAGAAAGTGGGTCGCACACGCCGATTTCTGAGTTTCGCTCAAATCGGATCAATGCGTCGATTCATTAAGCTAATACAGCGGAATTTCGCACAGTTTCGCGCCTCGTCCGGCTTGGCGTCAATAGTTTTTTGAGTGATACTCAGATATCATCGCAGCATGACAGCCGCTCCCGCCGACACCATGACCGCAACTGCCAGACCCGACCGCGCCGACCCGTCGCGCGCACCCGCCGGGCGCAAATCCCAGCAGCGCGTGCAGGACATCCTGCGCGCCGGTCGTGAAGTGTTCGCCGAAAAGGGTTACGAGCATGCGACGGCCGCCGAGATCGCGCAGCGCGTCGGCGTGTCGGAAGCGACGGTGTTCAGCTATTTCCGCGGCAAGCGCGAGCTGTGCGCGCGCGTGATCGCCGATTGGTACGACGAAATCATTGCCGCGTTCGAGCACGGGATGCCGGTGGAGGCATCGGTGCAGCAGCAGTTCGCGTTCATCGTGCGCACGCACCTGCGGCTGATGCTGGTGAACGGCACGGGGCTGTGCGCGCTGGTGCTGTCGGAGGGTCGTGCGAAGCAGCATGCACTGAGCGACGAGCTCACCGCGCTGCAGCGCCGCTACACGGCGCCGCTGATGGACGTGCTCGCGCGCGGCCAGGCGGCCGGGCAGGTGCGCCGCGACATGCCGCTGAGCCTGCTGCGCTCGATGGTGTTCGGGCCGATCGAGCACGTGCTGTGGGATGCGATCCTCGGGCACCGCAAGCTCGATACGGAAACGACGGCCACGCAGTTGATCGACATGCTGTGGGCGGCCGTGCAGCCGCCCGCGCCGGAGCAGGCGGCGTTGGTGCGCTTCAGGAACGAGGTCGCGGAAGCGGTGCGGCGGCTGGAAGGGCACGCGTCACGCGCGTGACGCAAGCGGGTTTCGCCTGCCTTCATCTGCGCCCGCCGCTTCTACTTCATCTCGCGAAAACCACCCGCTACGAATCCTCGCTCACCCGCAGCGGCGCGCGGCTCTGCTCGTTGTTCAGATGGACGAACTTGCGCAGCAGCCGCATCAGTTCCTCCGAATCGTCCTCCCCCATCCCGTCGAACAGGCCGGCACGCAGTTCCTTCACCGACGGAATCAGGTGCGTGAGCAGTTCGACGCCCGCCGGCGTCAGCAGCAGGCGCCGCTGACGCCGCGGCAGCACTTCGCGGACGATCAATCCTTTCGCTTCGAGCCGGACGGCGAGATCCGCGGTGGTCGACGTGTCGAGCGCCACCCGCTGCGCGAGCGTCACCTGGTCGAGCCCCGGGCATTCGTAGAGCATCCGCAGGACCGCGTACTGCACCGGCGTCACGTCGCGGCCCAGCTTTTCGTAGAACATCGCAACCGCGATCTGGTGTGCGCGCCGGATCAGGTGCCCCGGTTCGTCGTACAGATCGAGCGGGAATGCCGGCGCGTCGGCGGGATTCGTTTTTTCCATGGATGAGTCGATGACATAGGCGGCGCACGCCGTTGCGTGCACCCACGGCATGGCGCTGCGTCGCGCCATTTCCCGGGAAAACCAGTATACCGCCCGCCTTGCTCCAGCCAATCTCAATGAGTACACTGAATCTCATTCAGTACACGGAATGATGACGTGCCGCGTATCGGCGGCACCGCCCTCAAGGAGACGATAAACGTGTTTCTCAAGAACGCTTGGTATGTGGCCTGCACGCCCGATGAAATCGACGGCAAGCCGCTGGGCCGCAAGATCTGCAACGAGCCGATGGTGTTTTACCGCGCGGCGGACGGCCAGGTCGCCGCGCTGGAGGACTTCTGCCCGCACCGCGGCGCGCCGCTGTCGCTCGGGTTCGTGCGCGACGGCGTGCTCGTGTGCGGCTATCACGGGCTGGAAATGGGCTGCAACGGCAAGGCGGCCGGCATGCCGGGCCAGCGGGTCGGCGGCTTCCCGCCGATTCGCAGCTTCCCCGTCGTCGAACGGTACGGCTTCATCTGGGTATGGCCGGGCGAGGCGTCCGAAGCCGATCCCGCCAAACTGCCCGCGCTGTCATGGGCCGAGGATCCGGCCTGGGCGCACGGCGGCGGCCTGTATCACATCCGCTGCGACTACCGGCTGATGATCGACAACCTGATGGACCTCACGCACGAAACGTACGTGCACGCGACGAGCATCGGCCAGAAGGAAATCGACGAAGCTGCGCCGAAGACGACCGCCAACGGCGACGAAGTCGTCACGAGCCGCTTCATGCAGAACGTGATGCCGCCGCCGTTCTGGCGGATGGCGCTGCGCGGCAACGGGCTGGCCGACGACGTGCCGGTCGACCGCTGGCAGATCTGCCGCTTCACGCCGCCGAGCCACGTGATGATCGAAGTGGGCGTCGCGCATGCGGGCCACGGCGGCTACGACGCGCCGGCCGAGCTGAAGGCGTCGTCGATCGTGGTCGACTTCATCACGCCCGAGACGGACAACTCGATCTGGTACTTCTGGGGGATGGCGCGCAACTTCAGGCCCGACGATCACGCGCTGACCGCCGAGATCCGCGAAGGCCAGGGCAAGATCTTCGCCGAGGATCTCGAGATGCTCGAGCGCCAGCAGCTCAACCTCGAGCAGTGGCCGGAGCGCAAGCTGCTCAAGCTGAACATCGACGCCGGCGGCGTGCTGTCGCGCAAGGTGATCGATCGGCTGCTCGCCGACGAACAGGCGTCGAGCCCGCAGCGCCCCGTGATTCCGGTCGCGCAGATCAAGGAGGCGTCATGAGCGATGCGACGCTGACGGTGCGGGTCGCCCGCAAGTGGCAGGAAGCGCGCGACATCTGCGGCTTCGAATTCGTCAGCGACGACGGTTCGCCGTTGCCGCGCTTCGACGCCGGCGCCCATATCGACGTGCATTTGCCCGGCGGCCTCGTGCGCCAGTACTCGCTGTGCAATCACCCGGAGCACGGCGATCGCTACCAGATCGCGGTGCTGCGCGATGCCGACGGCCGCGGCGGGTCGCGCGCCATTCACGATGAAGTGCGGCAAGGCGATACCGTGCGAATCGGCGTCCCGCGCAATCAATTCCCGCTTGCGCCCCACGCGCCGCACCACCTGTTGCTCGCGGGCGGGATCGGCGTCACCCCGATTCTCTGCATGGCGGAACGGCTGTTCTCGTCCGCCATCCCGTTCGACATGCACTACTGCGCGCGCTCGGCCGACCGCATGGCCTTCGTCGAGCGGATCAACGCAGCCGGGTTCCATGACCGCACCCGCTTCCACGTCGACGACGGCGAGCCCGCGCAACGCTTCGACCTGGCCTCGGTGCTCGCCGCGGCGCCTGACGGCACGCACCTGTACGTCTGCGGCCCGCGCGGCTTCATGGAGGCGGTGCTGAACGCCGCGCGCGAGCGCGGCTGGGCGGACGAGCGGCTGCATTACGAGTTCTTCGGCGGCGCGGTTGCGTCGTCCGGCGCGGATCGCGCGTTCCAGGTCCGGATCGCGAGCAGCGGCAAGGTGATCGACGTGCCGGCCGAATGCACGGTGGTCGCGGCGCTGGCGGCCAACGGCGTCGAGGTTCTTACGTCGTGCGAGCAAGGCGTATGCGGCACCTGCATGACGCGCGTGCTGGAAGGCGAGCCCGATCATCGCGATTCGTATCTGACGGAAGCGGAACAAGCGGCCGGCGATCAGTTCATGCCGTGCTGTTCGCGATCGCGAACCGACCTGCTGGTACTCGATCTGTAGACGGACCGCGCGGCGCGCGGTGGAAAACCACAATACTGGAGACGATCAATGGCGCATCATGCCGCACCACCATTCAATACTACTAAGTTTCCGATCGACCGATGGTGGGTCGCCGCGCTGTCATCCGAACTGACGGACAAACCCGTCGCGCGCACGCTGCTCGGCCGCCCGGTCGTGCTGTTCCGCTTGCCGTCAGGGGAAGTCGGTGCGCTGGAGGATCGCTGCTGCCACAAGTCGCTGCCGCTGTCGTGCGGTTCGCTCGAAGCGCGCGGCCTGCGCTGCGGCTATCACGGCCTGCTGTTCGACCGCGGCGGCGCCTGTGTGGAGATTCCCGGCCAGGACCGGATTCCGGCGAAGGCGTGCGTGGCGTCGTATCCGGTGCGGGAACAGGACGCCATCGTGTGGATCTGGATCGGCGCCGACGCGCACGCTGAACCGACCTGCGCGCCACCGCGCTATCCGTTCCATGCGGATCCGCACTACCGGTTCGGCGGCGGCCACTACCATTACGACGCGCCGTATCAGCTGATTCACGACAACCTGATGGACCTGAGTCACCTCGGCTACGTCCACCTGAAAACGATCGGCGGCAACGCGTCGCTGCACATGGGCGCGGACACCCGCGTCAGCACTGATGGCGACACGGTCACGCTGGTCCGCCGGATGCCGGATTCGGAGCCGCCGCCGACCTACACGGCGGCATGGCCGTTCGCGGGGCGCGTCGATCGCTGGCAGGAAATCGAATTTCACGTGTCGCACATCCGGATCTGGACCGGCGCGATGGACGCCGGCACCGGCGACCTGCACGATCCGGCGCGCGGCGGCTTTCACATGCGCGGCTTCCACGGCATCACGCCCGAGACGGAAACGACGACGCACTACTTCTGGACCGTCGCGACCAACCCGCAGCACGACATCGAACGCGTCGCGCGAACGGTCATCGAGCAATCCGCCGCGACGTTCGACGAAGACAAGACCGTGATCGAAGCGCAATACCGGAATCAGCTGCGGTTCCCGGACGGCCGACAGATCGACATTCATGTCGACGCGGGCCCGAACCGCGCGCGGCGCGTGATCGAGCGGCTGCTGCTGCAAACCGAACCCGCGTAGGCATCGCGCCGGCGGGCGGATCCCGGGCTGCCCGTCAGCCCACGCAATCGCTTTCGTCCCATTCGCTACGGCAGTGCGTCGATTTCACCCCAATCAATTAGTCATACTATTCTTATGAAGGATCTTTGACGTGAGCGCAAATATCCGCACTACGATCGACGAATCCCCGATGAGCGCGTTCCAGACGATGGCGGTCACGGCCTGCGTCGTGCTGAACATGCTCGATGGCTTCGACGTGCTGGCCATCGCGTTTGCCGCGCCGCATCTGGCAGCCGAGTGGAAACTGAGCGGCAAGGAAATCGGCCTGCTGCTGAGCGCCGGGCTGGCCGGCATGGGCATCGGCTCGGTGCTGATCGCGCCGCTGGCCGATCGCGTCGGCCGCCGCCGCATCATCCTGCTGTGCCTCGCCGTGATCTCGACCGGGATGCTGGCCTGCGCGGCCACCCACGGCACGCTGCAACTTGCAGTCGCGCGTGCATATACGGGGCTCGGCATCGGCGGCATGCTGGCGAGCCTGACCGTCATCAGCGGCGAGTACGCATCGAACAAATGGCGCAGCGCCGCGATCGGCATGCAGTCGACCGGCTACGCGATCGGCGCCACCGCCGGCGGCGTCATCGCCGGTTATCTGCTGTCGACGTGGGGATGGCGCAGCGTGTTCGCGTTCGGCGGCATCCTGACCTTGATGTCGATCCCGATGGTGCTCGCGCTGTTGCCGGAATCGCTCGACTTCCTGCTGGCGCGGCGTCCTGACAACGCACTGCCGAAAATCAACCACATCCTCGCGAGAATGAAGCGCGCGCCGATCGACACGCTGCCGGCCGCGACCGCTTCCGTCGACACGGCGAACCCTGCGTCGAGCTGGACGGCCGTGCTGCGCGCACCGCTCGCGCGCCGCACGATCGCGCTGTGGATCGCTTTCTTTCTCGTGATGGGCAGCTTCTACTTCGTCGTGAGCTGGACGCCGAAACTGCTGGTCCAGGCCGGCATGTCGGCATCGCAGGGCGTGACCGGCGGCGTGCTGCTCAATCTCGGCGGCATCGCGGGCGCGTCGCTCTTCAGCCTGCTGTCGACGCGGTTCGGCCTGCGCAACCTGCTGGGCGCGACGCTGGTGCTGGGCGGCGTGTTGATGGTCGTATTCGGCGCGAACACCGGCTCGCTCGGCATCGGCATGACGGTCGCGGTGTTCCTCGGCGCCGTGATCAATGCGTGCGTGGCCGGCATGTATGCGCTGTCGCCGACGCCGTATCCCGCCGAGATCCGCACGACGGGCATCGGTCTCGCGGTCGGCATCGGCCGGCTCGGCGCGATCCTGTCGCCGATGACGGTCGGCGCGCTGCTCGACGACGGCTGGTCCGTGTCCCATCTCTATCTCGCGTTCCTCGTGCCGCTGGCCGGCGCGGCCGTCGCCGTCGCCGTGGTGGGCGCGCGCGCCGCGACACCGCACCGGCAACGCGATCCGGCGATCTCGTAACGCACGACACCCGCAGGCTTGACCGATACCCGTCGGTACCCCGGGCATGTCCGGGGAAATATAAAAAACGATAAGTAGATCTACATACTGTTTGGAGACAGCCATGAAAACGAAACTGGGCGTCGCGCTTGCGGCGGCGATGGCGCTGGCCGGACCGGCCTGCGCGCAAAGCAGCGTCACGCTGTACGGGATCATCGATACCGGTGTGTCCTACTACAACAACGCCGCGCACGGCGGGTCGTTCACCGGCATGCCGACGCTGACCGGCGAGGTTCCGTCACGCTGGGGCCTGAAAGGCACGGAGGATCTCGGCGGTGGCTACCAGGCCTTCTTCGTGCTCGAAAACGGCTTCCAGCCCGGCACCGGCGCATTGAACTATGGCGGACGCCTGTTCGGGCGGCAGGCAAACGTGGGCGTGAACAGTCCGTTCGGCGCGCTGACCCTCGGCCGCCAGATGAACATGACGATGGTCGTGCTGACCAATGCCGACGTGATCGGCCCGTCGATTCATTCGATGGCGGATTTCGACTCCTACCTGCCGAACGCGCGCAGCGACAATGCGATCGGCTACAAGGGCACGTTCAACGGCGTGACGCTCGGCGCCACCTACAGCTTCGGCCGCGACGCGGCCGGGCCGGCAGGACCGTCGGCGACGGGCTGCGCCGGACAGGTGCCCGGCGACATCGTCGCGTGCCGGCAATACACGGCGATGCTCGCCTACGATGCGAGCAATTTCGGGCTGGCCGCCTCGCACGACGTGATGCGCGGCGGCGGCGGCGCGCTCGCGCCGCTGAATAATCCGGCGTACACCGACACGCGCGACATCGTCGCCGGCTACGTGAAGATCGGCCCCGCGAAACTCGGCGCCGGCTGGATCCGCCGCAATCTCGCGGCGGCCGCACACCTGCAGGCCGACATCGTCTTTGCCGGCGGCACGTACTACGCGACACCCTACCTCGCGCTCGACCTGCAGGGCGTCCGCTACCTGCAACGCCGCGAAAACGGCGAAGGCGGCACGAACGCCACGCTGCTCGTCGGCCGCGCGAACTATTTCCTGTCCAAGCGGACGACCGTTTATACGTCGGTGGGCTACATGTTCAACAGCGCCACCGCTGCCAATGCGGTGGCCGCGGGTGGAACCGTCGCGACCGGCAGCAACCAACTTGGCGTGATGGCCGGGATTCAGCAGAAATTCTGACGCCCCGGGCAACGCCGTTGCGGGCGGCTCGCCGCCGCCCGCGAACCGCGCGTGCCGAACGTCAGCCCTCCAGCCGGCAATGCGCGAACTTCAGCCCCGGCAACACCGGCGCATCGATATAGCCTTCGGTCACGCAGTTGAACCGGAAATTCGCGGACGCCGTAAACGGCTTGACACAATTGCAAACGATTCTCATTACATATATCATGCGCATCCTGCCGCAGCCGAGCAGTGAAGCGCTGCGGCCTGTGCCCTCGTCCTTAGCACTCCGTCACTCATCGATTCATGCCATCCCGTCGAACGCCCCGCCGCGCGCGGACCTTGCGCCCGTGGCGCGCGAGCCTGCCTGCCCTCATCACCCTTTGCGTCGCGAGCGGCGCGCATGCCGATGTCGCCGAACGTGCGGACACCGGCCCCACCGCATCGACATCCACAACGCCCGCCGAACACGAACTCCCGGCGATCAGCGTCAACGCATCGTCGGTCGCCGATCCGACCGTCGGCTACCAGCCGCGCACCAGCAGCGTCGCCGGCGGCGACGAGCGCCCGCTCAAGGAGATCCCGCAATCGGTCGCCGTGGTCAGCAGCAGCGTGATGCAGGATCAGCAGGCGCG
This sequence comes from Burkholderia sp. SIMBA_062, assembly GCF_046534765.1. Lineage (NCBI taxonomy): Bacteria > Pseudomonadati > Pseudomonadota > Betaproteobacteria > Burkholderiales > Burkholderiaceae > Burkholderia > Burkholderia sp. SIMBA_062. Next base: position 58,716 of record NZ_JAWRYD010000035.1, on the reverse strand, counting down.
CTCGGTCGACGACGTGCTCGGCAACATCAGCGGCGTCACGCAGACCAACACGCTCGGCGGCACGCGCGACGCGTTCATCAAGCGCGGTTTCGGTTCGAACAACGACGGCTCGGTGCTCGTCGACGGTGTCCGCACGCCGGTGCTGCACAGCTATCTCGCGACGATCGATCGCGTCGAAGTGCTGAAGGGCCCGGCTTCGCTGCTGTACGGGATGCAGGACCCGGGCGGCGTGATCAACCTCGTCACGCGCAAGCCGGAGGACACGTTCGGCGGCTCGATCTCCGCATCGCGCACGAGCCATGGCGGCAGCAGCGCGCAGTTCGATCTCACGGGCCCGCTCGGCAAGGTGGGGCAGGTCGCCGGCGGCACGCTCGCGTTCCGGCTCACCGGCGAATACGACACGAGCCGCTACTGGCGCAGCTTCGGCCGCGAACGCAACGCGCTGATCGCGCCCGCGCTGTCGTGGCACGACGCGAACACGTCGATCGACGTCAGCTACCAGTACGTCGACTACACGATGCCGTTCGATCGCGGCACCGTGCTCGTGAACGGCCGCCCCGACGACGCGCTGCGCTATCGCCGCTACGAGGAACCTTGGGCGCAAAGCAGCGGGATCCAGGAAACGCTGCGTGCGCGTGTCGAGCACCGCTTCTCCGACGCATGGCGCGTGCGCGCGACGTACGGCTGGGGCCGCGACCGCTATGACCAGTACATCGCCCGCGGCACCACCTTCAACAGCGCGACCGGCGCGATGATGCGCACGGCCGACGCGAACCTCGGGCGCAACGACGCCGACCAGATCGCGACGCTCGGCCTGCTCGGCAACCTGACGCTCGCGGGGATGAATCACGCGCTCTACGTCGGTGGCGAATACGAACGGCAGCGCAGCTTCCGCGGCGACACGATCCGCGGCAAGGCGATCAAGGGCTTCGATCTCTACGATCCCGTCTACGGCCTGCTTGCGCCGGGCGGCACGCCGAACACGAAGTCGAGCGATTCGCGGTCGTTGGTCCACACGTATTCGATGATCGTGCAGGACTCCGTGAAGATCACCGACCGGCTCACCGCGGTCGGCGGGCTGCGCTGGGAGGACTGGCAGCAGGAATCGGGGATGGGGCGGCCGTTCGTGTTCGCCGACCGTTCGCACGGCAACGTGTGGCTGCCGCAGTTCGGGCTCGCGTATGCGCTCACGCCGTCGCTGACCGCGTATGCGAACGTGAGCCGCTCGTTCAAGCCGAACGTCGCGTCGAATGTCACGTCGCCGCTCGCGCCGGAATTCGGCCGCGTGCTGGAAGCCGGCCTGAAGTTCAACCTGAAGCCCGGCATCACCGGCACGCTCGCGGCGTACCAGATCGACAAGCGCAACGTCGCGGTAACAGTAGGCGACATCACGTCGACGATCGGCACCGCGCGCTCGCGCGGGATCGAACTCGACGTCGCGGGGCAACTCACGCGGCACCTGAGCCTGATCGGCAGCTATGCCTACACGAACGCGAACGATCGCGACAGCAACACGTCGCTCGTCAACGTCGCGCGCCACACCGGCAGCCTGTTCGCGGTGTATGACACGGCGCTCGCGAACCTGCCCGGCCGCTGGCGCTTCGGCGGCGGCGCGCGGCTCGTCGGCGCACGGCCCGGCGACACCGCGAACAGCTTCACGCTGCCCGGCTACGTGACCGTCGATGCGTTCGCAGCGTACGAGACGACGATCGGCAAGTTCCCGACGCGCATCCAGCTCAACGTGAAGAACCTGCTCGACAAGACCTACTACCCGTCGAGCAACAGCAACCTGATCGTCGCGGTCGGCGAGCCGCGGCTCGTCACGCTGACGACGACGGTGTCGTTCTGACACACCGTCGCACCGGCCGGCCGAGGCGCGCAACACGCGCGACGCGCTCCGGCCGGCGACACGAACCGGTACGAACCGAACGCGCTATCAGCCGCCCGCGAAATCGAGCAGGATCTTGCAGCTTTCCGCGGGATTGCGCTCGGCCATCTCGAACGCCCGCGCGACGTCGCGAAAGCCGACCTTGTGCGTGACGATGTGCTCGGGCTGGATCAGCCCGCGAGCAATCCAGTCGATCACCTGCGGGAACATCGCGCAGTTGAGCCGCGATGCGGCGAGCGTCAGCTCCTTCTTGGTCAGCTCGGCCTGCACGATCGCCGACGGCTCCGACGAAAACCCGAGCACGCCGATGCGGCCGGCCGGCGCGGCGATCGTCACGGCCTCCTCGAGAATCGACGGATGGCAGACCGCATCGAAGATCAGCGTCGGGCCGCCGTCGACGCCGCGCTTGTCCAGCGCGTCGGGCAGCGACTCGACGCTCGTGTTGATGATCTCGTCCTCCGCCGCGCCGCACTTGCGCGCGAGCTGCAGCCGCGCGTCGAGCCGGTCGGTGATGAACGCGCGAATGCCGTACACGCGCTTGAGCACCTGCAGGATCGTCAGCCCGACGGTGCCGGCGCCGTAGATCAGCGCGACATCGCCCGGCAGCACGCCGGTGCGCGACGTCGCGTTCGCGGCCACCGCGAACGGCTCGACGATCGCCGCGCAGGTATCGGCGATCGCGTCCGGAATCCGGTGCGCATTGCCGGCCGGCACGCACGTGTACTGGCTGAAGCCGCCGTCACGATGCACGCCGAGCACGCTCAGGTGCCGGCACACGTTGCGCCGGCCGATCATGCACGCGTGGCAATGCCCGCAGCTGATCACCGGATCGACCGCGACGGTCTCGCCGAGCCGCGCGGCATCGACGCCCGCACCGACCGACTCGATCGTGCCGACGAATTCATGGCCGATGATGCGCGGGTACGACACGAACGGATTCTTGCCGTGAAAGATGTGCAGGTCCGACCCGCAGATGCCCGCATAGCGCACCTTCACCCGCACCTCGCCGGCGGCGGGCGCGGGCAGCGGCACTTCACGCACGCCCATGCTGTTCGGACGATCGACAACGACGCTCAACATTTCGGTTCTCTCCTTCGGATCTTCGCCGCTCACCAGTTCCACATCGAGCCGTCGCGCAGCCGCGCGACCGGCAGGTACGCGCGCTCGTACGGATATTTCGCGGCCAGCGTCTCGTCGATGTCGACGCCGAGGCCCGGCACGTCGTCCATCACGAGATAGCCGTCCTCGAAGCGGTAGTTGTGCGGAAACACTTCATCGGTCAGCGCGCTGTGCGGCATCAGTTCCTGGATGCCGAAGTTCGGCGCCCACAGCCCGAAGTTCACGGCCGCCGCCATGCAGACGGGCGACAGGTCCGTCGCGCCGTGGAAGCCGGTGCGCACCTGGTACATCGCCGCGTAATCGGCGATGCGCCGCACGTGCGTGATGCCGCCCGCGTGCACGATCGTCGCGCGGATGTAGTCGATCAGCTGGTCGCGAATCAGGTCCTTGCAATCCCAGACCGAATTGAACACCTCGCCGACCGCGAGCGGCGTCGTCGTGTGCTGGCGGATCAGGCGGAATGCGTCCTGGTTCTCGGCGGGCGTCGCGTCCTCCAGCCAGAACAGCCGATGCGGCTCGAGGTCACGGCCGAGCCGCGCGGCCTCGATCGGCGTGAGCCGGTGATGCGCGTCGTGCAGCAGGTGCGGCGCATCGCCGACCGCGTCGCGCACCTTGCGGAACAGCTCCGGCGTGTGGCGCAGGTAGAGCGCGGTGTCCCACGGCTCTTCGGGCGGCAGCCCCTTCTCGGCCGGCTCGTACGCGCCGGCCGTCTTGCCGACGCCGTACACCTTGTCGAGCCCCGGCACGCCCGACTGCACGCGGATCGCGCGATAGCCGGCCTCGATGTGCGCACGCACCGCGTCGACCGCTTCCTCGTGATCGCGCCCGTTCGCGTGGCCGTACACCATCAGGCCGTCGCGGCTCTTGCCGCCGAGCAGCCGGTAGACGGGCATGCCCGCGAGCTTGCCCAGGATGTCCCACAGCGCCATGTCGATCGCGGCGATCGCCGTCATCGTCACGGGCCCGCGCCGCCAGTACGCGCCGCGATACAGGTATTGCCAGATGTCCTCGATGTTGCGCGGGTCGCGCCCGACGAGGCACGGGAACACGTGGTCTTCCAGGTACGCGCGCACCGCGAGCTCGCGCCCGTTGAGCGTCGCGTCGCCGAGGCCGTGGACGCCCTCGTCGGTCACGATCTTCACCGTCACGAAGTTCCGGCCCGGACACGTGACGATGGTCTGCAAGCGTTCGATTTTCACAGCGCTCCTCCAGCGGGCGATTCAGATGTCAGTCGACGAAGTAATGGGGCGCGCGGCTGCGCACGTCCGGCAGGTGCGAGCCGATCCGGTCGACGTGCGCCGCGACCGACGCGCCGAGCAGCGCCATGTTGCGCGACGCGATGTGCGCGAGGATCTGTTCGTGTTCCTGCAGCGCGCGGCGCGCGTGATCCTCGACACGCTCGAGCAGCAGCCAGCGCACCCGGTCGAACTGGCGCTTCATCGGCTGCAGCATTTCCCACACATGCGGCCGGCCCGCGAACGCGAACATCCGCCCGTGCATCGCCTCATCGAGATCGAAGAACGCTTCGACATCGCCGGCGGCCACCGCGTCACGCTGCGCGTCGATGATCCGCGACAGCTCCGCGAGTTGCGCCGGCGTGATCTTCTGCGCGAGCTCGACGTGGTTCGCGCATTCGAGCGTGCTGCGCGCGAAGCGCCCTTCCTCGAGGATCGACACGGGAATCGGCGCGACCAGCGTGCCGACCTTGCGGATGATCTGCACGAGCCGCTCGTCGGCGAGCTGCGCGAACGCTTCGCGCACCGGCGTGCGGCTGACCTTGATCGTCGTGGAAATCACCGCTTCCGACAGCGCGGTGCGCGGCGGCAGCGCGCCGCGCACGATCGCGTGGCGCAGCAGCGCATGGACCTGCTCCGTATATGACCGGCTCTCGTCCAGCGAGAACCCCTGCAACGCCGTGACGACGACGTCACCCTCCTCCAGTACTGCCGTTTCGCTCATGGTGCGATTGATCCGACTCGATATCGATAGCTACCATGGTACATAACCAGCCGAATTCCGGCGATCTAGCGTTTACACCGATAACTTCACGAGAAAACTCGAAATAACCTGCACGCATTCGACCACCTACCATGGTACGCACCACCCCTGATCGCCATGCCATCCACCCCCGATTTCCTGCGCACCGCGCCGCCCGGCACCCGCCGCCCCCGTTATGACCGGCGGGCGGTCCGCACCGGCATCGTCCATCTCGGCCTCGGCGCATTCCATCGCGCGCACCAGGCGCTTCACACGGAGACGGTGCTCGAACAGGGCGATCTCCGCTGGGGGATCGTTGGCGTCGAGTTGCGCCGGCGCCATACCGTCGACCTGCTCGCCGCGCAGGACCACCTGTACACGGTGACCGAACGCGACGGCCAAGAGGCGCGCACGCGCATCGTCGGCGCGGTGCACGGCGCGCTGTTCGCGCCCGAATCGCTGCCCGCGCTGCTGGCGCTGATCGCCGACCCGGCCGTGTCGATCGTCAGCCTGACCGTGACCGAGAAAGGCTATTGCCGACGCCCCGGCGGCGGTCTCGATGCCGACGATCCCGCGATTCGCCAGGATCTCGCGACGCCCGACGCGCCGCGCACCGCGCTCGGCGTGATCGCGGCCGGCCTGCGCCGACGGCCGGCTCATGCGCCGCTGACCGTCGTGTGCTGCGACAACATGACGTCGAACGGCGACACGCTGCGCGCGCTGCTGATCGACTATGCGGAGCGCATCGACGGCACGCTCGCGCGGCGCATCCGCGACGACGTCGCGTTCCCGAACAGCATGGTCGACCGGATCGTGCCGGCCGCGACGCCCGAATCGCTCGACTGGGCGGACGCGCATCTCGGCGCGCGCGACCCAGCCGCGATCGTCTGCGAGCCGTTCTCGCAATGGGTGATCGAGGATCGCTTCGCCGGCCCGCGTCCGCGCTGGGAAGACGCCGGCGCGCATCTCGTCGGCGACGTGCGGCCCTACGAAACGATGAAGCTGCGGTTGCTGAACGGCTCGCATTCGGCTCTCGCGTATGCGGGGCAGCTGCGCGGCCGCGCGACCGTGTCCGACGCGATGGCCGATCCGGCGATCGCGGCGCTCGTCGACGGCATGATGACGCGCGACCTGCTCGCAACCGTCGACGTACCGTCCGGTTACGACGCGCACGGCTATTGCGCGACGCTCGTGCAGCGCTTCCGCAATCCGACGCTCGCGCATCGCACTGAACAGATCGCGATGGACGGCACGCAGAAGGTGCCGCTGCGCTGGCTGCCTGCGCTGGCCGAAAGCGCGGCGGCTGGGGTCGAGCGTCCCTACCTGGAACGCGCGCTGGCGCTCTGGCTGCACTACGTCGCCACCGCGCGCGACGAGTCGGGCCGGCCGCTCGCGATCAACGATCCGGGCGCGGCCGCGCTCGGCGCGACGCTGGCGGCTGCCGGCGATGCAACCGGCGCGGTTCGCGCCGCACTCGGCAGCAGCGCGCTCGCCGGTTCGACCGCGTGGCCCGACGCGTTGATCGTGCGCGTCGGCGCGCATCTGTCGACGCTGCGCACGCACGGCACCGACACGCTGCTCGCGCCGTTGCACACGCCGTTGCACACGCACTGAACAAACGCTCGTCACGGTTCGCCGCAACCGCAGCGAACCTCGCAACACCCGTGCCCGCCGACGGCGATACCGACGCGGCGAACGATCGACACGACATGACGGCCGGCCCACCGGCACGAAGGAGACAGACAATGAAGCAGAAGTCGCCGGCGTGGTTCACGGTGTTCCTGCTGTTCCTGGTGTACGGGATCAACTATCTCGACCGCGTCGCGCTGTCGATCGTCGCGCCGATCGTGCAGACCGATCTCGGCATCGATGCCGCGCAGATGGGCCTCGTGTTCAGCACGTTCTTCATCGGCTACGCGCTGTTCAATTTCATCGGCGGGCTCGCGTCCGACCGGCTCGGGCCGAAGCTCGTGTATGTGCTGTCGGTCGGACTGTGGTCGGTGTTCTGTGGGATGACCGCGCTCACCGTCGGCTTCGTGAGCCTGCTGATCGTGCGGCTGCTGTTCGGCATGGCCGAAGGGCCGCTGTGCTCGGCCGCGAACAAGATGGTCAACAACTGGCTGCCGCGCGACGGCGCCGCGACCGCGATGGGCCTGCTCAGCGCCGGCTCGCCGCTCGGCGGTGCGATCGCCGGGCCGATCGTCGGCCTGCTGGCCGCGCAGTTCGGCTGGCGGCCGGCGTTCTGGATCGTATGCGCGATCGGGCTCGCGTGGGTCGTCGTGTGGATGATGTCGACGTCGGACCGTCCGGCCGCGCCGGCTGGCGAGGCATCGGGTGCACGTGCGGCGACGCGTGCGGCATCGCCCGCCCACGCGCCCGCGGCGGCGGCGGCAACGCCGGCGCACACGCTGTCGCACTACGTGCGCCAGCCGCGCATCATCGCGACGGCCGCTGCGTTCTTCAGCTACAACTACGTGCTGTTCTTCTTCCTGAGCTGGTTCCCGAGCTACCTCGTGCGTGCGCACCATCTGAACATCAAGGAGATGAGCATCGCCACCGTCGTGCCCTGGCTCGTCGGCACGGTCGGCCTCGCGTGCGGCGGCGCGATCTCGGATGCGCTGTACCGGCTCACCGGCAACCTGCTGCTGTCGCGCCGGATCGTGCTCGTCACCTGCCTGCTCGGCGCGGGTGCTTGCGTGGCCGTCGCGGGCGCCGTGCAGTCGACGCAGGGCGCGGTCGCACTGATGTCCGTGTCGCTGTTCTTCCTGTACGCGACGGGCGCGATCTACTGGGCGATCGTGCAGGACGTCGTGCATCCCACCCGCGTCGGCGGCGTCAGCGGCTTCCTGCATTGCATGGGCAGCCTGTCGGGCGTGATCGGGCCGGCCGTGACCGGCTTCATCGTCGAGCGCAGCGGCTCGTTCGCGTCCGCGTTCGTGCTGGCCGGCGCGATCGCACTCGCGGGCGCGGTGCTGGCCGGCGTGTTCGTGCGCAATGGGCGGCCGTCGAACGTGCTGCGCGAACGCACCGCGCACTGACGTTCCACGGCTGGCGAAGGCCGCGCGGCGCAGCATGAACCGGCGCCGCGCGCGGGCACGAGGTGAACGGCCACGTGCTCGGCGCGCCGTGACGTCCGCCCGCCGCGGCCCGCGTGATCACGGACGCCAGCGATACACGACGAGGCTCGACCCGTTGTAGTTGTCCTTCGTGATCACGTATTCGCCGGTCGAGCGCAGGTACGCGCGGATGCCGTACATCGAGTCGACGTCGTTGCCGACGTCCATCGCGGCCGTGTTCGAGTTCGTCAGCGTGGTGACGAGGCTGCCGGTGTTCAGGTCGAACACGTCGACGTTCGGCACCGTGTGCACGTAGCCGACGAACAGGTAGTGGCCGGCCGCCGCCATCGATTTCGGGTTCGCGCTCGTCAGGTCGATCGCCACGTTCGGCGTGCTCGTGTTGCCGGCCTTCCAGCCGCGATAGACCTCGATGTGCCCGTTCATCGCGGTCCAGTCCCAGCTGCCCGAGATGCCCTGCGCGAGGATCATCGTGTCACTGTCGGCCTGGTAGATGATCCGCGTGAGCGGCAGCACGGTGCGCGGAATCTGGATCTGCACCGGCGTGCCCCATGTCGGCTTGCCGGTCGCGTCGAAGCCCTTCATCGGATAGTGCGAGATGTTGTTGGTGCGATCGAGCCCGGCCCATACGTCGCCGTTGTCGTCGAGCGCGAAACCGGCCGTCACCTGCAGGCTCGTGTTGAACGGCTTGCCGGGGATCGAGCCATCCGGAATCGCGATATAGCCGCTCGCGTTGTTGAAGTGATAGATGTTGTAGTTGCCCGGGTTCTGCCCGGTCGCGACGAGCATCCGGGTGCCGTTCACCAGCGCGAGCTGCCCGAAATGCTGGCCGCGCTGGTAGTCCTTCATGTCGAGGCGCGGGTCCTTCGGATAGGTGAACGGATCGATCGTGTTCGCGACGAACGTGCCGCCCGCCGTACCGGTATAGACGTTGTTGCCGCTGTAGAAAAACGCGCCGTCGGTCGCAGGGTCGGGCGCGGCAGCGCCCTCGAAGTTCAGCGCCTGCAACTTCCATTGCAGTACGCCCGTCGGGCTGTACGAATGGAGGTCGGTGCTGCCGTTGCGCCCGAGATCCCAGCCGCCGCCCCATGCGTTGTTCAGCACGTACAGGTTGCCGGCCGCGTCCTTGCCGATGCCCGCGACACGCGTGAAGCGCTTGTCGCCGACCTGCCCCTTGATGCCCGACGTCGTGTCGAGATAGCCGCCCAGCACGCCGAACGTGCCGATCTGCAAGGGCTGGCCGGCGAGCGTGTAGACCTTGATGTTCATGTCGGGGCCTTCGTCGCCCACCAGCATCTGCCCGCTCGGCGCATCGAAATACAGCGACGCTGGCCGCGCGCGGGCCGCCATCTGGATCGTGTTCATCGCCGTGCCGGTCGGGCTGAACTGCGCGACGATGCCCGCGCTCTTGCGCGCGACCCACAGGTTGCCGCCCGCGTCGAGCGCCAGCGCGCCGGGCCCCGATACGCCGATGTCGCGCTGCCACACGCCGTCCGTCGTATACACACGCACGCGGTTGCCGTAGAAGTCGCTCACGTACAGCAGGTTGCCGGTCGTCGCGAGGCCGGTGATCACGTCCGCGTACTGGATACCCGTCCACGTGCTGACCGGGATGCGCAGGTCGCGCTGGTTCGTGCTGCGGTTGTAGCGGCCGACCGAGCCGCTGCCGAACGTGCGGTTGTAGCCGAGCGCGACGAACAGCGAGTTCGCGTTGCCGGTGATCGCGCCGCCGTGGAATTCGTCATGGATGCCGATCGTGCCGAGCGTCTGCCCGTTCTGGTAGATCGCGACGCCGCCTGCATTCTCGTCCCAGCGCGACGCCGTATAGATCACGCCTTCGGGCGCGACCCACAGCGAGCGAGCGCCGTTGCCGACGTGCGCGGCCAGCGTGCCGAACGTGTTCGCGAGCCAGTCCGTCGTGTATTGCGCTTGTGCGTGACTGACCGGTGTCAGCATTGCCATGCACAATCCAAGCAATGCCGCGCGAATTTGTTTCGATAACATGAATGATGCTCCCGGACGATCGCCTCTCGATACTCTAGTTCGGCGCGTATGAAATATTGGTGATTTCTGCAAAAAACCGGTCATTTCCACCATGAATTACTCATTGGTTTTTTACCCGGGATCGGCCCCGCGGCTCCCCGCCAGATAGCGCTGTGGCGATTCATCATTACCGGCACTTTGTTCCGAATTTCCCACTCCGGACGCGTCATTTTTTCTGATGCACGCGCATTGAATTTCCATTGCCGGCAAATCGACTCGATGATTACAAATCGAAATTAAAATGAAAGAGAAAAAATATTATCCGGCTGCATGCCGCATTGCCGGTAAATCGTGAAGAAGTGAAATAAGGCGGGGCGCGGCGGACTGCGTTTGCCGCTGAAGACGGAGAGGGAAACGGAGGTGCGCCGCACGTGCGGCGAAGCGTGATGCGGGCCGTGTTGAATGGGGAAGGCCGTACGCCGGCCCGGCGTGCGGCCGGCGGCCCGCATTGCGCGCGGGCGACCGGTCGCGCGCGTGGCGTTAGAACTTCTGGCGCAGGCCGAGGCTGACGATCGCCTGCGATCGCGAATCGGACGAGTGGCCGTTCGCCTTGTCCGACACCGCCGCGGTCGCGGCCACCGGCCGACCGAGTGCGTCGAGCGTCGTGCCGGACGCACGCTGGTAGGCGCCGAGCAGGTACACGCTGGTGCGCTTCGACAGGTCGTAGACCGCGCCGAGCGTGACGTTGTGATACTGCGCGCGGTCGTCGATGCCGTCGACGTCGCTGCCGCGCGTGTAGCTGTAGCCGGCGAACAATTGCGTCTGCGGCTGCACGTTCCAGCGCGTGAACACGCCCGCGACGTTGAACGTCGCATGACCGCTGAACAGCGACTGCGCGCCACTGCGGTACTGCACGTTGCTGTAGTTCACGCCGACGACGGCCGGGCCGAAGTTGTACGTCGCGCCGGTCGCGATGACCTGCTGCGACTGCGCGCTCGCATAGCCTTCGTTGATCGACGAGTTGAACAGCCCGTCATCGGTGCTCTGCCATTTGCCGGCCGTCGGGTCGGTCGCGCCCGTCTTGCTGTTGTCCGAGCGCTCGTAGCCGACGCCCACGCGCAGCGGCCCGGCCGCGTATGCCGCGCCGACGCTCCACGTGTTGCGCTGCTTCATGCTGCCCGGCTGGCTGCCGAAGCCGTACAGCGCGCCGAACGTGAAGCCGGCGTAGTTCGCGCTCGTGTACTTGATCGAGCTGTCCACACGCGCGGTCTGGTCGAGATCGTCGATGTCGCCCGGGTGTGCGCCGAACCCGCCGATGAACGACGACGGGGCGACCGGGCTCACGAAGTCGTCGAGCGACGTGTACTGGCGGCCGAGCGTGACCGTGCCGTAGCGGTTGCTGCCGACGCCGACGAACGCCTGGCGGCCGAACTGGCGGCCGCCCTGGCCCGACGTGCCGTTGGTGATGTCGAAGCCGTTCTCGAGCACGAACAGCGCGCGCATTCCGCCGCCGAGATCCTCGGAACCCTTGATGCCCCAGCGGCTGCCCGACAGGTTGCCGGTGGTCAGGCCGACCGCCGAATGCCCGGTGTAGGCGCCCGGCGAGCCGACCCGTTCGTTGCTGCGATAGGTCACGCCCGCGTCGACGATGCCGTACAGCGTGACGGAGCTTTGCGCGGATGCGATGCCCGCGAGCGAGAGCAGCAGCGGTGCTGCGATCAGTTGCTTGTTCATGGTTTTTAGCGTCTCCGGGCGGTCAACCCTGTTCTATGCGAGTAACGCGTGCGGCCGGCGAGATACGCCTGCATGCGAGGCCGACGGCGTTCGCACGCGGGAACGCGCGCGTGCGAGACGCGCGCGGCACGTTGCGGCGAGCATGCCCGCCGAGGCCGCCATGGTAGTTGGAACCGGTTTCGTTCGATAGCGCAATAATGAAAACAGCTTCTTGCCGATATCGAGATAATTGGTTGCGCGACGAACGTCGCTGTACGGCGCGGGGCCGCGCGCCCGATAATCGAGCGCACCGCACTGGGGGCACGGCATCGCGAGCGCGCTATGCGCGAGCGTCACCGCGTGGGCATTCGCCGAAGGCGGCTTCATGCGCATCCAGGGTGTCGTGCTGACCAGCAACGCCGGCTCCGTGCGTGTTCTGCAGAAATGCGGCTACCGGTACGAAGGATTGCTGCGTGCCTACCGGATGGTGCGCGGCGTGCCGGGCGATTTCGCGATGTACGCGCGCATCGCGACCGACTGACCGATGAGCGACGCTCGATGCACGGGTCCACTGGCCGTCGGCGCGATTGGACGCGCTACGCCGAATTGGCGACAATCGCCGCTCCCCGCATCGACTTCTTCGCCATGAAAATCGCCGCGCTGTCCGACATCCACGGCAACCTCGCCGCGCTCGACGCGGTGCTCGACGACGTGCGCCGCCGCGGCGCCGACCTGATCGTCAACCTCGGCGACATCGTGTCGGGCGCGCTCCATCCGCCCGACACGGCCGATCGCCTGATCGCGCTCGACCTGCCGACCATCAAGGGCAATCACGAACGGCAACTGCTGAGCGGCGATCGCGAAACGATGCGGCTGTCCGATCGCTGGGCGCACGACACGCTGCGCGGCGACCATCGCGCGTGGATCGCCGCCTTGCCCGAACGCCTGACACTCGACGACGACGTGCTGATGGTGCACGGCACGCCCGCCAGCGACCTCGTCTATTTCCTCGAAACGGTAACGCCCGACGGCTGCCGCGCGGCGACGCCCGATGAAATCGCGCAGCGCGCGGGCGACGAGCCGGCGTCGCTGATCCTGTGCGGCCACACGCATGTCCCGCGCATCGCGCAGCTCGACGACGGCCGGCTGATCGTCAATCCGGGCAGCGTCGGGCTGCAGGCGTACACGGACGATCAACCGCATCCGCACCGGATCGAAACGGGCTCGCCGCATGCGCGCTACGCGATGGTGTCGCGCACGCCGGCCGGCTGGCACGCCGAATTCCACGCGGTCGAATACGACTGGCACACGGCCGCCGACACCGCGGCAGCGCGCGGTCGCGATGACTGGACCGTCGCGCTGCGCACCGGCCGGTGCTGACGCATCGTCGCCGTTCCACACCGCTTCGTTCACCGGAAAAACGATCCGCCATGCACGGTGCGTCAGGCAGCGCCGCGTGCTGGCAACCGCTCGCGAGCCGCCCCGCGCGGCGTCGCATCACACAGCATTCGCCAGCGTCAGCCGCGCTTCGAGCCCGCCGCCATCCGTCCGGTTGCGCAACGTCAGCGTGCCGCCCATCGCGAGCGCAAGCTGCCGCGCGATCGCAAGACCGAGCCCCGTGCCGCCCGTCTCGCGATTGCGCGACGTCTCCACGCGGCGGAACGGTTCGAACACCGCGTCGAGCTGATCGTCCGGAATGCCGGGCCCGCGATCGAGCACCGCAATGACCGCGCCGCCGCCTGACGCCGCCTGCACATCGATCTCGGCCGCGCCCGCGAACTTCAGCGCGTTGTCGACCAGGTTGCCGACGATCCGGCGCAGCGCCTTCGGCCGCGTGACGAGCGCGAGCGGGCCGCCGCTGTGCAGCGCGACGTCCTGCCCCGCATCCGTGTAATCGCACACGATGCTGTCGAGCAGCGCATCGAGATCGATGCGGCGCGCGGCCTCATCCGTGCCGTGCAGCGTGCGCGCATAGGCGACGCCCTCCTTCACCAGATGCTCCATCTCGATCAGGTCCTGGCGCAGCTTCGCGCCCTGCACGTCGTCGTCCATCACGTCGACGCGCAGTCGCATGCGCGTGATCGGCGTCTGCAGGTCGTGCGAGATCGACGCGAGGATCTGCATGCGCTCGGCCATGTACTGCGCGATGCGGTCCTGCATCGCGTTGAACGCCCGCGCGGCACGCGCGACTTCGGACGGCCCGCCCTCGTTCAGGCGTTCACCCTTCAGGTCGGGGCCGAGCGCGTCGGCCGCCCGCGCGAGCTGGTTCAGCGGCCGCGTCGCGAGCCGCACCGCGAGCCAGCAGCACGCGGCCAGCACCGCGAGCTGCAGCGCGAGCACCACCGGCAGCCAGCCCGACAGCGGCACCGTCGACATCGGGTGGATGTCGATCGTCAGCGGCGAGCCGTCGGTCAGGCGCAGATGCACCTGCAGATGCTCGCGATCGCCGGGAATCGCGTTCGCCGTCAGCGGGTAGTCGCCGCCGATGCCGTCCGAGATCGACCGCTCGACGCGCGCCGACAGCCGCGCCTCGGACGGCGTGCCCGTCTCGCCGGGCCCGAGGATGAACACGTAGCTGCGCCGCGCGAGACGCGGCAGCCACGCGGCGCGCTCGCCGGGCGGCAGGTGGTCGAGCAGCGCGACCGAACTCGCGACCTCGCGCTCGATGTAGCCCATCATCAGGTTGGTGGTCGCCTGGTCGCGCTCCATCACCGTGAGCCAGAACGACAGCGTCTGCGCGAGCGCGAGGCCCACGCACAGGATCAGCGCGAGCCGCGCGAACAGCGAGCGCGGCCAGTGCCGCAGGGTGCGCGCGCTCATGCGTCGCCTTCGACCGTGGTCACCGCCGACGAGAACACGTAGCCCTCGTTGCGCAGCGTCTTGATGTAGCGCGGCTCGCGCGCGCCGTCGCGCAGCCGCTGGCGCAGCCGGCTCACGAGCAGGTCGATCGACCGGTCGAACGGATCGGACTGGCGGCCCTGCGTGAGGTTGAGCAACTGGTCGCGTGTCAGCACGCGCTGCGGATTGTCGAGGAACACGCGCAGCAGCCGGTATTCGGCGCCGCTCAGCGCGACCAGCGTGCCTTCGGCGTCGAGCAGGTGACGCCCCGTCGTGTCGAGCCGCCATTCGCCGAACGCGAGCATCTCGGCCGTCTCCGTCACCTGCATGCCGGGCGGCAGCATGCGCGCGCGGCGCAGCACCGAGCGGATCCGCGCAAGCAGTTCGCGCACCGCGAACGGCTTCGCGAGATAGTCGTCGGCGCCCATCTCGAGGCCGATGATGCGGTCGGTTTCCTCGCCGCGCGCGGTCAGCATCAGCACCGGCACCGTCCGGAACTTGCCCGCGCGCAGATCGCGGCACAACGTGAGGCCGTCCTCGCCGGGCAGCATCAGATCGAGCACGATCAGGTCGGGCGCGCCGTCTTCGAGCACGTTGCGCATCTCGCGGCCGTTCGCGGCGAGCGACACGCGCATGCCGTTCTTCTCGAGGTAGTCCGCGATCAGTTCGCGGATCGCGCGATCGTCGTCGACGATCAGTACGTGGTCGATCTTGTCCATGAGTCGGGGTCGTGAGGTTGCGGCTGGCGATGTCCGCCTTTATACCGCACGGCGGGCACGCATTTGTATCCCAATGTATCGCGCCGCCGCGACGACACACAACATTGCAAGCCCGCGGCTCGCCGGACACATCGCAGATACGTCGGCGCGGCCCAATGAGGGCTGTCGAAACCAGTCCGGCCGACGCGATCGCGCGGCGGCCGGCCGAACCGGAGAACCGCCATGCTGCCCAGACTCAAGACTGCCGCCCTCGTGATCGCGCTCGCCGCCACGGCCGGGCTCGCCGCGTTCGCCGGCACCCGCGACGACGCGGGCATGACGGCCTCGCTCGCCGGCACGCCGGCGCCCGACTTCACCGGCATCGAGCGCTGGCAGAACAGCGCGCCGCTCAAGCTCGCGCAGCTGCGCGGCAAGGTCGTGCTGGTCGATTTCTGGACCTACTCGTGCATCAACTGCATTCATACGATTCCGTACGTGAACGACTGGTACCGGAAGTATCGCGACCAGGGGCTGGTCGTGGTCGGCGTGCATACGCCCGAGTATCCGTTCGAACGCGATCCGAAGCACGTCGCCGATGCGCTCAAGCGCTTCGACATCCAGTATCCGGTCGCGCAGGACAACCGCTACGATACGTGGCGCGCGTACGGCAACCAGTACTGGCCCGCGCTGTACCTGATCGACGCGAACGGGAAGATCGTCTATACGCGCTATGGCGAGGGCGGGTACGACAAGACGGAGGCGGCGATTCGCGAGGCGCTGGCGCAGGCGCATGCCGGCGAAGGCACGAAGGGCGCGACGCGTACTCAGTAACGGGTGCCGCCCGGGGGCGCGGCATGCGCCCCGGGCGATTCGCCGCCGCTCACTTCCGCTTCGCGTCCGCCTCCGCCAGCATCGCCGCCCCGATCGCGAGATGCCCCTCGGCGATCAGCGCGTCGCCCGCGCCGCGCATATCGTCGGCCGCCTTGTTCTGCCCGAGCTTGCGCTTGCCGACGAGCCGCGTGATCTCGATCTGCAGCCCGACGATCGACTGCAGCATCGTGTCGAGATAGTCCTTCGGCGCGTCGGCCATCTTCCACGGCGCCGGCTGCGACGCCTCGTGCGTGCGGGTCAGCCGCGCGACCACGCCGCGCACGAACTTTTCGTCGTCGCGCACCGTGATGCGGCCGTGCGCGTGCACGACCACGTAGTTCCACGTCGGCACCTGCCGGTGCGCGACGTGCTTGCTCGGGTACCAGTTCGGCGAGATGTACGCATCGCCGGCACGGAAAATCACGAGCACCTCGTCGCCGTTCTCGATCTCCTGCCAGACCGGATTGGCGCGCGCGACGTGCGCATGCAGCTCGCCGAGGTCGCCGTCGCCCGGCAGCAGTTCGAACGGAATGTGGTTCGCGTCGAGCCCGCTCCTGCCGTGCGTGACCAGGCTGCCGAACGGATGCTGGACGATCAGTTCGCGCAGCGCGTCGGGGCGGGATTCGGCGAAATCGGCGGGGACATACATGGCGGCTCCACGGTCGGACAGGGTTCAGGAAGGAACGAGCCCGAAACAGGCGCGTCATGCCCCGATTGTGAGCGCTAACTGGTTTATGCTGTAGAGCCGGTTTCAAACAATTTCAGTAGACCAGAATCATGGCCAGAACCGCCCGGATCGTCGAAGTCCCGTCGCTCGGCGCGCTCGACCGCGCGGCCGGCGACCTGAGCCGCCAGCTCGCGCAGGCATTGCGGGACGCGGTGCGCCGCGGCGACGTGCGGCCCGGCGACACGTTGCCGTCCACGCGGCTGCTCGCGGCATCGCTCGAGGTTGCACGCGGCACCGTCGTCGACGCGTATGCGCAGCTCGTCGCCGAAGGCTTCCTGGAGTCGCGCGGCGGCGCCGGCACGCGGGTCGCGAACGCGCTGGCCGAGCCGCCGCCGGCCGGCAAACCAGCGGCGGCCCGCCCGCGCGCCGCGCACGCCGGCCTGCCCGAGCCGGCCGCGACGTTCGCGCGGATCGCCCGCGAATTCCGTCCGCTGCCGGCCGCGCCGTTCGCGATCTCGGTGCCGGTCGGGCTCACCGCGCCCGACGACATCTGGCGGCGGCTCGGCAACCGGCTGCGCGCACGCGGTGCCGGTGCGCCGTCCGGCTATGCGGATCCACAAGGCGCGTTGCCGCTGCGTGAAGCGATCGCCGACTACGTGCGCCGCTCGCGCTCGGTGCGCTGCAGCGCCGATCAGGTCGTGATCACCAGCGGCACGCAACAGGGGCTGCACCTCGCGAGCCAGGTGCTGCTCGGCGCGCACGATCGCGCGTGGGTCGAGAATCCCGCCTATCGCGGCATCACCGCGCTGCTCGAGAGCACCGGGCGCCGCGACGCGATGGTCCGCGTGCCGGTCGACGCGGAAGGCATCGACGTCGAGGCCGGCATCCGCGTCGCAGCGGACGCACGCGCGGCATTCGTCACGCCGTCGCACCAGTACCCGCTCGGGATGCCGATGAGCATGGCGCGGCGCAACGCGCTGCTCGGCTGGGCCCGCACGCATCGCGCATGGGTGGTCGAGGACGATTACGACAGCGAGCTGCGCTACGAAGGCTATCCGTTTCCGTCGCTGCAGGGGCTCGACCCCGAGCGCGTGGTCTATCTCGGCACCTTCAGCAAGATCCTGTTTCCGTCGCTGCGGCTCGGCTACGTGATCGCGCCCGACGATCTCGTGCCGGCATTCTGCGGCGCGCGCGTGCTGATGGATCGCCATGCGCCCACCGCCGATCAGCACGTGCTGGCCGCCTTCATCGCGGAAGGCCATCTCGACCGCCACATTCGCCGCGTGCGCGGCGTCTACGCGGAACAGCGCGCGCTGCTGATCGACACGCTCGGCGCGCGGCTGGCGCGCGAGCGCGCATGGGTGCAGCCGGGCGATCAGGGCATGCACGTCGTGCTGTGGCTCGCGGCAGGGATCGACGATCTCGACGTGGTGGCGCGCGCCGCGCAGGCGGGCGTCGCGGTGCGCGCGGTATCGCCGATGTTCGCGGCGGGCACCGAACGTCCGGGCCTCGTGCTCGGTTTCGGCGGGTTCGATCGCGCGCTGATGGAAGCGGCCGCCCAGCGTCTCGCGGATGTGGTCGGCGCCGCCGCCGGTGCCGATTCATCGGAACAATCGCGCCGACGCACGCGGCCAAAGGTTGTCCGCGGGCAACAAACGTAATCGTCTGTAAATCCTGCAAGAAAACCGGCATTTTGGCCACAGCCAACGTTGCGCGGTTTGCTAGGATCGCGCCTTTTCCGACCGCGCTCCTGCCGCCGTGAATCGCTTCGTGCCGTTTCTCCGCAACCTTTGGCTTCGCTGCCGTGACGGCGCCCGCATGCTGGGTGCCGGCGCGTGGCAACGCGTGCGCCATCCGACGCGCCGCGGCGTCGCGCTGACCCTCGCCGCGATACCGGTGCTCGGCCTGCTGGTCCTGCTCGCGTTCGTGCCGTTCACGCCGAGCATCGGCGACATCCGCAAGGCGCGCATCGACCGTCCCGCGCGCGTGCTGTCGGCCGACGGCCAGCTGATCGCCGAATTCCGGCCCGTCAACCGCGAATGGGTGCCGCTCAAGCAGATCTCGCCGCACATGGTCGACGCGCTGATCGCGACCGAGGACCACCGCTTCTACGCGCATCACGGCATCGACTGGCGCCGCACGCTCGCGGCCGGCCTGCATACGTTCTCGGGCAGCCGCCAGGGCGGCTCGACGATCACGCAGCAGCTCGCGCGCAACCTGTATCCGGATGAAGTCGGCCGCGCGCCGACGCTCACGCGCAAGCTGAAGGAGCTGATCACCGCGTTCAAGATCGAGACGGTGTACAGCAAGGACGAGATTCTCGAGACCTACCTGAACACCGTGCCGTTCCTGTACAACGCGTTCGGCGTCGAGATGGCCGCGCGCACCTATTTCGGCAAATCGGCGGACCAGCTCGACATCGTCGAAAGCGCGACGCTCGTCGGGATGCTGAAGGGCAACAGCTACTACAACCCGGTGCTGAACCCGGAGCGGGCGGTCCAGCGCCGCAACATCGTGCTCGCGCGGATGGCGGCGATGGGCATGCTGTCGCCGCAGCAGCTCGCGCGATTGCAGCGCCGGCCGCTGCGCGTCGACTTCGAGCCGCAGACGGCCCAGCCCGGCCCGGCCCCGCACTTCGCGGTGCAGTTGCGCAAGTGGCTGATCGCCTGGGCCGACCGGAACAACTACGACCTCTACTCGGACGGCCTCGTCGTGCGCACGACGCTCGATGCACGGCTGCAGGACATGGCGACGCAAGCGCTGACGCGGCAGACGGAACGGCTGCAGGCGGTCGCCGACGGCGCGTGGCGCGGCCCGTCCGGCTGCGGGCTGCGCAGCGACCTGTTCCGCGGCTTCATCCGGCAGACATCCGACTACCGCGACGCGCGCGATGCAGGGCTCGCCGATGCAGCGGCACTCAAGCAGCTCGGCGCGAATCGCGCGTTCATGCAGGCGTTGTGCGAGCGCAAGACGCAGGTGCAGGCCGGCTTCGTCGCGATCGATCCGCGCAACGGCGCGATCCGCGCGTGGGTCGGCAGCCCCGATTTCGGCAGCGAGCCGTTCGATCACGTCACGCAGGCGCGGCGCCAGCCGGGCTCGACATTCAAGCCGTTCGTCTATGGCGCCGCGTTCGCGGACGGGATGCGCCCGGGCGATACGTTCGTCGACCGCCCCGTCGCGATCCCGATCGACGCGCACACGGTGTGGCATCCGACCGATGCGGAGCCGCCGACCGACGCGCCGATGACGCTGCGCGACGCGCTCGCGCTGTCGCGCAATCGCATCACCGCGCAGGTGATGCAGCGCGAAGGCGCGGCCAGGGTCGCGCAGCTCGCGCGCGCGATGGGCGTGCGTGACAGCCCGCTCGACGCGGTGCCGTCGCTCGCGCTCGGCACGAGCCCCGTCACGCTGAAGGAGATGGTGTCCGCGTACGGGACGATCGCGAACCGCGGCGTGTACGTCGCGCCGCAGATGATCACGCGCATCGAGGATCGCGACGGCAAGGTGCTCGCCGCATTCGCCAGCGCGCCGCCCGAACGCGCGCTGCCGGTGGCCGCGGCGCAGACGCTGGTCGACGTGATGCGCGGCGTCGTCGATTACGGGACCGGTGCCGACATTCGCTCGCGCTACGGGATTCGGATCGACGTCGCGGGCAAGACCGGCACGACGCAGGACAACACGGACGGCTGGTTCATCCTGATGCATCCGCAACTGGTGGCCGGCGCGTGGGTCGGCTTCGACGACGGCAGCGTGACGCTGCGCAGCGACTACTGGGGTGCGGGCGCGCACAGCGCATTGCCGATCGTCGGTTCGTTCTACGATGCGGCGCTGCGGGCGCGGGCGATCGACCCGCATGTGCAGTTCTCGCCCGACTTCCGGCCGCGCAGCGCACCGGCGCCGACACCGAAGCGGCGTCCGCATCCCGGCCTGTTCGACTGGTTGAAAATTTTCCGCTGATCGCCGCGCGGCGTCGCTCGACGCCGGCGGCAGGCGGCCTGCGTGAGCGCGTGAGCGATTCGCCGGCCGGCCGTTAAGGCACAAAGCTCATCAGCCCGCCGCGAGCGTCGCGGCCAGTGCGTCGAATTCCGGCGCCCACGCCGCGCGCCATGCGGCCTTCGTGTCGTCGTCGACCCACGCGCCGTCGATCCCGTTCAGCATGAACTGCTTCAGATCGGCGAGCGTGAAGCCGAAATGGCTGAACATCAGCTCCCACGCCTCGGACGGATTCACCTTGTGCAGCGTCGGATCGTCGGTGTTCGGATGGATCTTCAGCCCGAGGCCCGGCATCTTGCGCATCGGATGCCGCTCCGCCCATTGGTCCGGCGGCAGCGTGCGCAGGTAGTACGAATTGGTCGGCACGACCGTGAAGACGATCCCGCGCTCCGCATAGCGCGCGCAAAGCTCGGGGTTATCGACGATCGTATAGCCGTGATCGACGCGATCGACGTGCAGCAGATCGACGGCCGTCTCGACGTTGCGCCACGGCATTCCGAACTCGCCCGCATGCGCGGTCGTGCGGAACCCGGCCGCACGCGCGTCGCGATACGCCTTCCAGAACAATTCGGGCGGCCGGTCGTTCTCGCGATAGTCGATCCCGAGCCCCGCGACTTCGTCCGCGCGATTCGCCTTCATCCAGTCGACGATCGCGACCGCTTCGTCCGGATCCTGCTCGCGATCGATGCTCGGAATCAGGCGCGCACCGATCCCGAAATCGCGCGCGGCATCGCGAATCGCCGTCACGATCGCGGCCTGTGCATCCGCATACGGAATGCCCGACACGCGCACCGTACCCGTCGGATTCCAGAAGAATTCCGCATGCCGGACGTTGTGCGCGGCCGCATCCTCGAGATACTCGTACGCGATCCGCCGCAGATCGTCGGGCCGCGTGAGCAGGTATCGGTCGAGCGCGCGCAGCACGTGCAGCACGCCGACCGGCTTCTCGCCGCGCGCATAGAACGCGTCGATTTCCGCGCGCTCGATCGGTGCGCCGCTGCGCTGCGCGAGCGCGACGAACGTGTCGTGCCGCACCGCGCCGAGCAGGTGGCAATGCAGCTCGACCTTCGGCAGCGCGTGGAAGAAGGCCCGATGAGCGGCCGTGATCTCGATGCCCGTGCGCGCGGCCGGGACGTTGCCTGGTGTTTCCTTCATGTCTGTCTCTTTTGCGGTAGTGCCGATGCGTCGTGAACACCGTCTCTCAGTGCGGCTTCACGACGGTCCAGAAGTAGTAGCCGAGCGGCAGCGCGAGCACGACGAGCCCCCACGACACGTCGCGCCAGCGGCCGGCCAGCAGCTTGACGAGCACGTAGCACAGCAGCCCGCCCGCGATGCCGGTGCCGAAGCTGTTCGACATCAGCGTGAGCAGCACCATCGACATCACGGGCAGTGCATCGGTGAAGTCGTCGAAATGCGTATGGCGGATCGTCGCGAACATCGACAGCCCGATCAGGATCAGCGCCGGCGCGGTCGCCTCCTTCGGGATCGCGAGCGCGACCGGCACGAACAGCAGCATCGCGGCGAACAGCACGGCCGCCGCCAGCGACGACAGTCCGCTGCGGCCGCCGGCCTCGACGCCCGCCGCCGATTCGATCAGCGCGGTCAGCGCGGGAATGCCGAACACAGGGCCGAACGTCGCGGCGAGCGAATCGACCAGGAACGGCCGGTTGATATTCGGCAGGTTCCCTTGCCCATCGAGCAGGTTCGCCTTCGCGCCGACCGCGAGCGCGGTGCCGAGCGTCGAGAAGAATTCCGCCGCGAAGAACGCGAACAGGTACGGCGCGGCCGCAAGTGTCAACGCGCTGCGGATGTCGAGCTTGAACGCGATCGGCGCGATGCTGTGCGGCAGCGACACGAACGACGCGGGCAGATGCGTGACGCCGAGCGGCACGCCGGCGGCGGCCGCGGCGAGAATCGCGATCAGGATCGCGCCGGGCACCTTGCGCGCCTGCAGCACGATCGCGACCGCGAGACCGATCAGCGCGACGAGCGCACCCGGCCGCGAGAAGTCGCCGAGCGCGAACGCGTTGGTCTTCGCGTTCGCGACGACCATCCCCGCATTGCGCAGCCCGAGCATCGTCACGAACAGGCCGATCGATGCGCCGAGCCCGAGCTTGATCGGCACCGGAATCAGCCGCATCACGACGCCGCGCGCGCCGAAGATCGTCAGCAGGAAGAACAGCACGCCCGACACGCAGGCGATGCCGAGGCCCGTCTGCCAGCCGACGTGTTCCGTCGTCGCGAGCGTCACGCCGATGATCACCGAGCCGCCGATGCCGGGGCCGACGAGGAACGGCAGGTTCGCGTAGAAGCCCATCAGCGTCGTGAACAGCGCGAACACGATGATCGTCGCGGTCGTCGCCGCGCCGCGCTCCATCCCGCCCGTCGCGAGCAACGACGGGATCACGACGAGCAGATACGCGGCCGCGAGAAACGACGTGATGCCGGCGAGCGTCTCGGTGCGCATGCTGGTGCCGCGCGCCGCGAGCGCGAAGCGCCGTTCGAGCCAGTTGGCCGGCGTACGCGCCGGCATCGTGTCAGTCGCTGACATGGTGGTTCTCCTGTGATTCCGATTATTGTCCTGTGTCGGTTCGCGCGGCGCGGCCCTATACTGCCGCGTACCGCATCCGACCGTTATTGCCCGATGTCGTCCGACCGCTCGTCGCTGTTACCCGCACTCACGCTGCGGCAGGTCCAGCACTTCGTCGTCCTTGCGCATGCGCGCAGCTTCACGCAGGCCGCGCAGGCGCTGTCGCTCACGCAGCCCGCGCTCACCGCGTCGATCCGCCAGATCGAGTTCCTGCTCGGCGGGCGCCTGTTCGCGCGCACCGCCCACCGGCTCACGCTGACCTCCGCCGGCGAAGCCGTGCTGCCGCTCGCCGAGCGGCTGCTGAACCAGGCGCGCGGCACCTTCGACGACATGACGCGGCTCATCGGCGAACGCATCCAGACCGTGCGGATCGCGTTCATCCCGTCGGTCGCCGGCCGCCTGCTTCCCGCGCTCAACGCACTGCGCGGCACGCATCCGGCGTTGCGCTTCACGCTCACCGATCTGCCGAACAGCGCACTCGTCGAAGCCGTGCGCGACGGCGTCGCGGATCTCGGCATCGGCGTGCGCGAACCCGACAGCGACGACGGCACGCTGCACTATCAACAGCTCTTCGAGGACGAGATCGTGATCGTCGTGCGGCACGACGATCCGCTCGCCGGCGCGAAGAGCGTCACGTGGGCGAAGCTCGTCGACCGCGAGCTGGCCGTGTTCGTGCGCGGCAGCGTCAGCGAGTCGTTGCAGCGCACCGGCGGCGCCGCCAAGCTGCGCCTGAACGTCGCGTACCGGATGGAATACACCGAACCGCTGTATGCGCTCGCGCGCAACGGCCTCGCGACCGCGGTACTGCCCAGCCTCTACACGATGCATCTGCACGATCCCGAACTCGTCGCGCTGCGCGTCGAGAAACCACGCGTCACGCGTGCGATCTCGCTGATCTCGCTCGCCGCCGACGATCGCGGCCCGCACGTGCGCACCTGCCGCGAGTGGATCGCGAAGCACATCTGATCCGGTTCGGTGCGCGGCACGTCGCGTTGCGTCACGTTCGTCACGTTGCGCCGTTCAGGGCAGCTTCGCGATGCGCTCGGCGAGCGTCGCGTAGAAGCGGTCCGCGTCGACCTCGTTGATCCACGTCGCGTTCGGCGCGCGGCCGCTGCGCCCGTTCCAGTCGATCACCGTCTCGCCGAGCGTCCAATGCCCGGCCGTCTCGACGACCACATTCACCTTGCGTCCGCTGAACAGCGTCGGATCGACGAGATAGCCGACCGCCGTCGGGTCGTACATCGGCCCGTCGTCGACGCCGCGCCGCTTCTTGTTGTACGCGAGCTCGGCGTCCATGATGTCCGCGACGATCGCGCCGCAGCGGTTGCCGAGCGCACGGAACGGCGCGACGCGCGCCGGCGTGATCGGCGCCTTCACCGCGACGTCGCGCGGCAGCACGACGATCGGCACCCCGCTGCCGAACACGACTTCGGCCGCCTGCGGATCGACGTAGATGTTGAACTCCGCGGCCGGCGTGATGTTGCCGCGCTCGAAAAACGCGCCGCCCATCAGCACGATCTCGCGCAACGCGCCGCGGATCTGCGGCGCTTCGACCAGCGCGGTCGCGATGTTCGTCAGCGGGCCGAGCGCGCACAGCGTCACGCTGTTCGGCGCCGCGCGGCTCAGCGTCTCGACGAGGTACGACACCGCATGCCCGGCCGCGAGCGGCGCGCGCGGTTCGTGCAGCGCGACACCTTCGAGGCCGGTCTTGCCGTGCACGTTCGCGGCCGTCACGAGCTCGCGCACGAGCGGACGCGGGCAACCCGCGAACACCGGCAGCGTGTTCGTGCGGCCGGCCCAGTCGCGGATGATCCGCGCATTGCGTTCGGTCAGCTCGAGCGGCACGTTGCCGGCCACGGCGGTCAGCGCGCGCACGTCGAGGCGGTCCTGCGCGCCCAGCGCGAACAGGATCGCGATGGCGTCGTCCTGCCCCGGGTCGGTATCGATAATCACCGTGCGGCGCGCGGCGTCGCCGCCGGCCGCGAACGCGCCCGTTTCGGGCAACAGCGCGGTGCCGGCCAGCGCGGCGGACAGTTTCAGGAAGGTGCGGCGGGATGCGATCGGATGGGTCATGGTCGGGCTCTCAGAATACGTGCCGCACGCCGAGCGTGGCCATCATCTGGCGCGTGCCGGTCGAGCGTGCGTACGCGAAGATCTGCGCGTGATCCGCGTCGCCGGCCGCCTGCTGCGCGATCACCGTCAGCGCGACGTCGGTGCGTTTCGACAGGAAGTAGTCGGCCTGCAGGTTCACCTGATGCCATCTCGGTCGCTTGTCGATCACGTCGTACTTGCCGTTCGTGAACGCATACGCGGCACCGAGAAAGAGCTGCGGCGTCATCGTATAGACGACGTTCACGCCGATGTTCTGCAGGTGCAGATGCGAATTGTCGAGGTAATCGTAGCGCACGTCGGTAAACAGCGCCGCGAACTGCGCGCGGCCGATCGTGTAGAAGCCGCCCGTGCCCGCGATGCGCTGCCGGCTCGCGAACACCGCCGGCGACATCGCGCTTTTCGCAAAGATCAGGAGCGGCGACCCATAGTCGTTCGCGATCGCGCCGTCCGGATTCGTGCTGCTGTACGGATGGTTGTACTGCGCGTAGACCACGCTCCAGCGCAGCGGGCCACGCTCGTAGCCGAGACCGAAGCTGTACGCGCTGTTGTTCGCGAAGCCGGTCGCGTTGCTGAAGCCGTACAGCGCGGTGAACTTCAGGCCGTAGTAGACGGGGCTCACGTACTTCACCGAGTTCTGCACGCGGATGTCGTTGTAGCCGTTGTCGTTGTCGCCGATGTTCACGCCGTTGCTCGCGATGATCACGGGCCCGATGTAGTCGTGGATCGCGTCGTACTGGCGGCCGAACGTCAACGACCCGTAGGTGCGGTCGGCAAGGCCCACGTAGGCCATGCGCCCGAACTCGCGGCCGTTCTGCGCGGCCGTGCCCGTCATCACGTTGAAGCCGTTCTCGAGCTGGAAGATCGCCGACAGCCCCTGCCCGAGATCCTCCTTGCCCTTCAGCCCCCAGCGCGGGTTCTGGTTCGTGCCGGACAGCGCCTGCCACGCGTTCTTGCCGCCCTGGTTGGTTGCGTACCCGACGCCGGCCGAGATGAGACCGTACAGCGTGATGCTGCTTTGCGCAGCGGCATGGGTCGCGAAGGCGCCGAGCATCGCGAGCGGAGCAAGCTTGTAGAGAGTTTTCATGCGGGTCGTATGGTCGGTGAGGGTCCGGGCGCGGCAGGGTTTTCCGCGAAACCGGACTCGACTATACGAACGCCGATCGGATAATAAAAGTTTGCTTTTCTTATGTGTCGATAAAACGGATTTATTCTTATCCGACCACCCGCAGCGGCGGACCGGATGCCGTCAGTCCGCCGTGTCGCCGTTCTTCGGCAACTTCGACCACGCGTTGCGCCCCGGCGCCGGCGACCATGCCGGACGCGTCTTGCGCGCGCTGTCGATCACAACCAGGTAGCGGCCGGCGATCGGCGTGATGTCGCGATCGTGGCGCAGCACCCACAGCGACTTGCCGGCTTCGACGCGCGCCTGATAGTCGTCATCGAGAATGCCGTGCCGGTCGAGGAACGTGTTCAGCGACGCGGGAATCCGCACACAGCCTTTCGAGTGGCGGATGCCCAGCAGCGCCTCGAGACGGTCGGGATCGGTCGCGTGCATCTGGAAACGCATCGGCGACTTGCCGCCCTTGCCCCAACCGCGCTCGCCGTCCACCCAGCCGAAGTCGTAGATGCGCATGTCGCGATGGCCGTAGCCGCGAATGCCGTTGTCGTTCGTCGTGCCTTCCGCGCGGAAGTCCATGTTGTCGGGCGAATGATGGAACACGCCGAGCGGCGTCAGGAAGTGATCGTACTTGCCGGGCCAGCCGGTGCCGACCGGCGACGCGCCGATCATCAGCCACGCATTGGTCGGCGTCGCGCGGAAGTAGATGAACAACGCCTGCACGTTCGGCGCGCGGTCGACCATCGCGACGTACTCGCCGGCCAGATCGCCGAGGTCCGCATCGGCGAGAGCCTTCTGAAGGCGCTCACCGTACGCGCGCTGCTCCCTCGCGGGCACGTTCAGGCGCCGCGTGACTTCCCGCGTGAAGTCCTTGCGCATGTCGATCGCACGCGCGGTTGCGTTCTTCGCTTCGTCGGCCGACAGCGGCGGGTGCCGGCGCGGCGGCGTCGGCGCGGGAGCCTCGGCTTCGCTCGCGGGCGTGCCGGAAGCGGCCGACGCAGGCGACGCCGCCGATGCCGCGGACGCCGGCGATGCGGTGGACGCGGAGGACGCCGCCGATGCCGCGCTGGCAGGCGCAGCATGATTCACGGCCGATGCCGCGGATGCCCCGTTGGCCGGCGCAGCACGATGTACGGCGGATGCCGCCGATGCCCCGATGGCAAGCGCAGCATGATTCGCGGCGGATGCCGCGAACGCCCCGTTGGCCGGCGCAGCACGATGTACGGCGGATGCCGCCGATACCCCGTTGGCCGGCGCAGCATGATGCACCGCGGATGCCGCGGACGACGGCGTTGCGCCCAAGGGCGCAGGCGCCGCCGAAGCCGGATGCGCGGGCGATGCAGTTGATGAGGATGACGTAGCAGCGGACGACGGCACGTCGGACGCGGCAAAGGCTGACCGCTCGACAAGAACGGAAATCGGGAGAGCGGCCGCGAGCCATACGGACGCGGCGACGGCGAGGGTACGGCACCGCGGCTTGGGCAGCCGCCGCGTGAGGTCGGAAAGCATCATACGATCGAAGCCATCGGCCGATCCGGCCGCCGCACATGGCGAACGGCGCGTCTACCGCACGAGCCATCGACACGCCGCAGGCATCGCATGCCGCGGCGCCGACGCCTCTACGCGGTGGAGCCGTTCGCAGTGCAACGCGTTCGGCACGATGGCGGCTAGTGAGTCGTCAGGTCTTTCATTTTACCCGCGCAGATGACGATCCGCAGGGCCGAACCCCCGGTTTGACGGCGGTTTTGCGCTTCGTCACGCTTTGTTTCAACTCGTTGCCGATTGCTTTGCCGCCGCATGGCAGGCTAGTGCGTTGCGCGTTTCGGCAACATGAAACTGCGCGCACGCTAGCGCTCCGCCCGAACACGCAACACAAGCGCCCCGCCCTCTCTATTTCGAAATCGCTTCAAGCGCGATGCCTTTGGTGCGCGGCCCCATGAGCCCGATCGCGGCCATCACGATTACCATCGCGCCGGCGATGAACGCGAACACGCCGAACGTGCCGAAGCCTTTCAGCACGGCCGCGATCACGAACGACGAGAAGATCGCCGAGAAGCGGCTCCACGAGTAGACGAAGCCCACCGCGCGTGCGCGGATCGACGTCGGGAACAGCTCGGCCTGATACGCGTGGAAGCTGTACGACATGATGTTGCTCGCGAGCGTGAGGCCGATGCCGAGCACGATCAGGAACGCGCCCACCGTCGTCTGACTGAACAGCAGCCCGCAGACGACGATCGCCGCCGCCATCGCGACGATCACCGACTTGCGCTCGAAACGGTCGGCGATCACGAGGCCGATCAGCGGACCGAGCGGCGCCGCGAGCGCGATCACGCTCGAATACATGAGGCTCGACGTGATCGTGATGCCCTGCTTGATCAGCAGCGTCGGCACCCAGTTCGCGAAGCCGTAGAAGCCGACCGTCTGGAACACGTTGAAGATCGTCATCATGATCGTGCGGCTGCGATACGGCGGCACCCACATGTCGCGGAAGCTGCCGCGCGGCGGCACCGGCTCGGCCGGCGCGGGCGGCGGCAGCGGCCGACCGTATTCGGCTTCGACCTTCGCCTCGAGCGCGCGCATGATGCGGTCGGCTTCGTCGATGCGGCCCTGCTGGGCGAGCCAGCGCGGGCTTTCCGGCAACGCGCGGCGAATCCACCACACGAACAGCGCGCCGTGCGCGCCGATCAGCACGACCCAGCGCCAGCCGTCGAGACCGAGCGGCGCATGCGGCACGAGCAGGTACGCGAGGAACGCGACCACCGGCACCGCGACGAACCCGACTGCCTGCTCGCACGCGAATGCGCGGCCACGGATCTGCTTCGGCACGAGTTCGGAGATATACGTGCCGATCGTGACCATCTCGACGCCGAGGCCGAGACCGACGACGAAGCGCCAGAAGTTCAATCCGCCCGCGGTGTCCTGGAACGCCATCACGACGTTGGCGGCCGTGTACCACAGCAGTGACCACGTGAAGATCGCCCGGCGGCCGAAGCGATCCGCGAGGAAGCCGCATGCGATCGTGCCGATGAAGAGGCCGGAGAACAGCGCGGCGATGAAGCTCGCGACGCCCGTGGTGCCGAACAGGCCGTGCGTCGTCGCGGACAGGATTCCGCTTTTCACGAGGCCCGGCGCGACGTAGCCGCTGTACAGCAGGTCGTAGAGTTCGAAGAAGAAACCGAGGCTCAGCAGCACGACGAGCTTCCAGACGCTGCGGGTCGGCGGCAGGCGGTCGAGGCGGGCTGAAATCGAACCAGCGTCGATGGGGGCAGTTCGAACGGGTTCCGCTACGGAAGAAGGATCAGGCACGGTCGATGCCATGGTGGCGAGTCTCCGGATTATTGATTGTCTTGGCGCTACCAGAGGGCATTGGCAAGCGGCTTTGCGCATTTTAGCGAGGCGAGCGACCGAGCACATCAATCGTTGAAGCACCGTCGCCGGCGACAACGCGCCGGAACGCCCGCGATCAACCGCTGCGTCGACGACTGCCCCGCGCCCTCGATCCCCATTTATAAACTCCTTAAGTGCGCGAGCAGTATGTAAATTTCGTAACTATCGATCCGGCTGATCAAGCGCGTCGAATCGTCGAAACACCGCTTTGCTGGTTCGGCAAAATCGGCGCTCGCCCTGTTGGCACGGGCGAGAGCGGCCATTTCGGGCGCCGCCGCCGACGCCCCGCGGGGCCGGATGCGCGCATATCTGTTCGAGTTTCGTTCGAGCCGCACCCCGGTAACATGCTACCGGGCCAACTCCCGGCTTCCGGGCGCCTTTCGGCGTCCGATATTGTCGGCAAAACGTAAGCATTCCATGTCCATACAACGACTCTCCACGTACGCACGCCGGATCGCACTATTCGCATTGCTGCAGTTCGCCGCGCTCGCGACCGCGTCGGCGTTTCCGGGCGCCGCATCCGCGCCGAACGCGAGCGGCGTCGGCGCCCCCGTGCCGACCATTTCGCTGAGCGACGCGGTCGCGCAGCTCAAGCAGATGCAGGGGCAACAGGATCGCATCAAGCAGCAGACGTCGAACGCGACCAACAGCAAGGAGCTCGACGGGCTCGGCGAAGCGACGCAGGAACTGAGCGCCGACGTCGAGAAGCTGCAGAGCGAGCTCGCGCCGCAGCGCACGCAGATCCAGGCTCAGCTCGACGTGCTCGGCCCGCCGCCGGCGCCAGGCGCGTCGCCCGAAACGCCCGCGGTCGCGCAGCAGCGGGCGACGCTGAACGCGCGCAAGGCGCAAATCGAAGCGGCGCTGAAGCAGGCGGCCGACCAGAAGGCCAATCTGGCGAACCTGAACGACCAGTTCTCGAAACTGCACCGCAGCCTGCTGCGCAACCAGCTAGCGTTCCGTTCGGGCAGCATCTTCGGCGCGCAATTCTGGCTGCCGCTGTTCCATCTGTCGCCGGACGATGTCCAGCGCCTCGAGGACTTCAACGACGAACTGCGCGACATGCTGCGCTCGTCGTGGACACCCGGCCAGCGCGCCATCACCGCGCTGCTGCTGATCGCCGCGCTCGCGGTCTGGCTCGGCGGCCGCCGCCTCCTCGAACGCGGGCTCGCGTGGTTCTGCCTGACCCGTCTGCCGCCCAGCCGGCTGCGCCGCAGCGCACTGGCTCTGGCGACGGCGTTCTCGACGCTGCTGGCGACCGAGGTCGCCGTCCAGGTGCTCTATCTCGCGCTCGCCCGCCACTACGAGCTCACGCCGTCGATGAGCGATCTGTGGGACCAGTTCGCGAAGCTCGCCGTGACCTGCGCGCTGATCGCCGGCCTCGGCCGCGCGCTGCTCTGCACGAAGCATCCGTCGTGGCGGCTGCCGGCGCTCGCCGATTCCGTCGCGCTCGCGATGCGGCCGTTCCCCGGCGTGCTGGCCGCGCTGCTGCTGATGTCCGGCACGCTCGAATCGATCAACCGGATCGTCGATACCAGCCTGTCCGTCACGCTGTTCGGCCGCGGCATCGTATCGCTCGTCGTCGCGCTGACCGTCGGCGCGTCGATCCTGCGCGCGAACCGCGTACGCACCGCGCTCGCGGCATCCGGCGAGGCGCCCGAGGAGCGCTCGACGCTCGCGGGGCTGATCCACGCGGGCGTCACGCTGGCGATTGTCGTGTCGCTCGTTGCGCTGCTGATCGGCTACATCACGGTCGCGCGCTTCATCACGTACGAGCTCGTGTGGTTCGAGATCGTGCTGTGCAGCGTCTACATCCTGACGCAGCTGACGCGCGACGCCAGCGAAAGCCTGTTCTCCGCGAACCTGTCGAGCGGCAAGCAGATCAAGCACCTGTTCGCGCTCGACGACCGGCATCTCGAGCAGGCGCATACCGTCGTGTCCGGGCTCGGCACGAGCCTGCTGATGCTGGTCGCGGCCATCGCGCTGGTGACGGGCGGCTTCGGCACGACGCCGAGCGACCTGCTCGACAGCGCGATCGCGATGATCGGCGGCCAGCGGCTGCAGAGCCTGAACATCATGCCCGACCGGATCCTGAACGCCGTCATCGGGTTCGCGATCGGCTTCTACCTGCTGCGCTCGGTGCGCCGCTGGCTCGACAACGAATTCATGCCGGCGCTCGGCATGGACGCGGGCATGCGCGTGTCGCTGGTCACGCTGTTCACCAACGTCGGCTACGTGCTGCTCGTACTGATGACGCTGGGGCTGCTCGGTGTCCGGTGGAGCAACCTCGCGTGGATCGTCAGCGCGCTGTCGGTCGGTATCGGTTTCGGCCTGCAGGAGATCGTGAAGAACTTCGTGTCCGGGCTGATCCTGCTGACGGAGCGGCCGGTGAAGGTCGGCGACATGGTCAGCATCGCGGGCGTCGAAGGCGACATCCGCCGCATCAACGTGCGCGCGACCGAGATCCAGCTCAGCGATCGTTCGACCGTGATCGTGCCGAACTCGCAGCTGATCTCGCAGAACGTGCGCAACGTGACGATGGGCAACAGCACGCAAGGCGTCGCGACGCTGACGCTGACGTTCCCGCTGAACACCGATCCCGAGCAGGTGCGCGACCTGCTGCTCGATGCGTATCGCGAACACCCGGCGATTCTCGACAAGCCGGCGCCGTCGGTCACGTTCAGCCAGCTGGCGCCGGACGGGATCACGCTGAGCGTGACGGGCTACGTGGCAAGCCCGCGGATCGCGAGCTCGACGAAGAGCGACCTGCTGTTCGAGATCCTGAAGCAGTTGCGCGCGGCGCAGATCACGCTGTCGACGCCGCAGATGCTGGTCGTGCAGAACATGCCGGCGCTCGAGGGTTCCACGCAGTACGAGCCGGAAGCGCACACGCGGGCGCGCGCTGGTCGATCCTTGTAGCGCACGCAGCACCGGAAACGACAAGGGCCGGTTACCGCTTCCCGCGGTAACCGGCCCTGTTCATTCAATCGTCGAGGCGCCCTGCCGGGCGCCGCGCATCACACGTCGAACTTCACCCCCTGCGCCAGCGGCAGCTCCCGGCTGTAGTTGATCGTATTCGTCGCACGACGCATATACGCCTTCCACGCATCCGAACCCGACTCGCGCCCGCCGCCCGTTTCCTTCTCGCCACCGAACGCGCCGCCGATCTCCGCACCGCTCGTGCCGATGTTCACGTTGACGATCCCGCAATCGCTGCCCGCTGCCGACATGAACTGCTCGGCCTCGCGCATGTCGTTCGTGAATATCGCCGACGACAAGCCTTGCGGCACTGCGTTGTGCAGTTCGATCGCATCGTCGAAGTTGTCATAGATCATCACGTACAGGATCGGCGCGAACGTTTCGCGCTCGACCACCGCCGATTGCTTCGGCATCCGCACGATGGCCGGACGCACGTAGTACGCATCCGCATGACCGATGTCGACGCGCTCGCCGCCCTTCACTTCGCCGCCCTGCTCGCGCGCATCGGCCAGCGCCTTCTGCATCGCGTCGAACGACGCGCGGTCGACCAGCGGGCCGACGAGCGTGCCTTCCTCGAGCGGGTTGCCGACCTTCACCGACGCATAGGCCTTCTCGATGCGCGGCAGCAGTTGCTCGACCAGGCTGCGATGCACGATCAGGCGGCGCAGCGTCGTGCAGCGCTGGCCGGCCGTGCCGACCGCCGCGAACGTGACCGCGCGCACGACGAGGTCGAGATCGGCGCTCGGCGCGACGATCATCCCGTTGTTGCCGCCGAGCTCGAGGATGCCGCGCGCGAGACGCTGGCTCAGCACCTTCGCGACGTCCTGGCCCATCCGCACACTGCCCGTCGCGCTGACGACCGGCACCTTCTTCGACGACGTCAGCACCTCGCCGACATCGCGCATGCCGAGCACCAGCTGGCTCAGGCCCTGCGGCGCGACGCCCGGATGGGTCTTCTCGAATTCGCGGATCGCCTTCTCGAGCAGCACGTGGCATGCAATCGCGGTGAGCGGCGTCTTCTCCGACGGCTTCCACACGACCGAATCGCCGCACACGAACGCGAGCGCCGCATTCCACGCCCACACCGCGACCGGGAAGTTGAACGCCGAGATCACGCCGCACACGCCGATCGGGTGCCACGTTTCCATCATCCGGTGGCCCGGGCGCTCCGACGCGATCGTCAGGCCGTAGAGCTGGCGCGACAGGCCGACCGCGAAATCGCAGATGTCGATCATTTCCTGCACTTCGCCGAGGCCTTCCGACGTGATCTTGCCGGCTTCGAGCGTGACGAGGCGGCCCAGCTCGGCCTTGTGCTCGCGCAGCACGTTGCCGAACACGCGCACGAACTCGCCGCGCACCGGCGCCGGCACCGTGCGCCACTTGAGGAATGCGTCGTGCGCGGCGTCGATCTTGCGCTCCGCGTCGGCGGGCGAGTCGACCGCCAGCGTCGCGAGCGTCGCGCCGTCGAGCGGCGAACGCGCGGTCAGCGCAGCGCCTTTCCACCGGGCGAGATCGATGTCGAGCGCAGCAAGAATGTCGTTGAATTGCATCACTTCCTCTTCAGGGACAGATTGATCGGTGCGGCGGCGACGCCGCCCGCGTGATTCGATTGGAGCGCGTTCGCGCGCCTTGCGCAAGCAGATGCGCGCCCCGGCCGGCCCGACGCGCCGCACGGCGCATCGTCCGCGCGCCGTCGCCGATACCCCGGCCGATCGGCACGCCCTCGCCTCGCGAGGCACGATCCATAAGACACATTGTCGGTGGCCACAAGTCGGCCCGCTATTGATATTAACTCACCACTTCATTCCGAAACCGCAACACCCCGGCGGGACGAATTCCCCGCTTTCCTTAACCGCATGAGACTTGTCCAAAGCCCGTGACCCGGCCAGCCGCCGCGTGGCCGCCGGCCCCGACATGATGAATAACCCGCATTACCCTGTGCAGAAATATCGTTTGCCGCGCGTGCCACCGCCGCACACAATCGGGTCGCGTCGAAGTGGACCGCACCCGGCGCCACGACCGCCGTCGGCGCGCTCTGCTTCCTCACGTCGCTGTACGGCGACAAGACGGTCGACCTGTGGATGCTGAACACGTCGGGCATGGCCGGCTTCATCACGTGGCTCGACATCGCGATCAGCCACTACCGCTCCCGCAAGGGCCTGCTGAAGCAGGGCTATCGCGTCGACCAGCTGCCGTATCGCTCGAAGTGGTTCCCGTTCGGCCCGATCTTCGCGTTCGTGCTGTGCGCGGTCGTCGCGCTGGGCCAGGACTACCAGGCGTTCATGGGCAGCAAGATCGACTGGGGGAGCGTGGCCGCGACCTATATCGGCGTGCCGTTCTTCGTTGCGATCTGGCTCGGCTACGCGCTGGTGCGCAAATGCCGCCTCGTGCGCTACGAAGACATGGAGATCGCGCCGTGGATCGAGCGCAACGCGACGCCCGACGCCACGCAGAAGGCCGACGCCGGCTATCCAGCCTTCGTCGCCAGCCCGGCCAATCCGACGCCCGGCGCCTGACGTCTGGTAAGCCCGCTAATTCCGGCAATCCCGGTTACGCAGCGGCCGCCGCCCGAGCGCGGCGGCCACTGCGCTGAAAACCCCATTCGACGCGGCGCGCGCGTTCAGGCAAGATCGACGCGCGCCGCCTGTTTTTCCGCCGTTACGACTCATCGAAACCGCATGCAGAACTTCTACGAAGCCACCGTTACCCGCCAGCCCTACCCGCAACTGACCGGCCCGATCGATACGCAGGTCTGCATCATCGGCGGCGGCCTCGCCGGCCTGTGCACCGCGCTCGGTCTCGTCGAGCGCGGCGTGCAGGATGTGGTCGTGCTCGACGGCGAACGGGTCGGTTTCGGCGCGTCGGGCCGCAACGGCGGCTTCGTGTTCGGCGGCTACAGCCTCGACAACGCAGATCTGCTGCGCACGCTCGGCCGCGACGAAGGCCGTCGCCTGTATCGGCTCACCGTCGATGCGGTCGAGCTGATCCGCGCGCGGATTGCCCGCTACGGCATCGACTGCGACATCGTCGACGAGGGCGTGATGCTCGCGAACTGGTTCGACGATCCGGCGCGGCTCGACAGCGTGCGCACGCTGATGAAGCAGGAATTCAACGTCGACTGGAAACCCGTCGCGACGGACGCGCTGCGCGCGCGGCTGAAGACGCAGCGCTATCACGGCGGCCTGTTCGAGCCGAACGCGTTCCACTTCCATCCGCTCAAGTACGTGCTCGGCGTCGCGGCGGCCGCGTCGCGCGGCGGCGCACGCGTGTACGAACGCTCGGCCGCGCTCGGCATCGCGCGCGAAGGCGCCGGCTACGTCGTGCGCACGGCGCACGGCACGGTGCGCGCGAAGGACGTCGTGTTCGCCGGTGGCGGCTATGCGCGCGGCGTGTCGCCGCGCATCGAGCGCGCGGTACTGCCGATCGCGACCTACGTGATCGCGACCGAACCGCTCGGCACGCGGCTGCCGGACGCCATCGATGCGCCGTACGCGATCTACGACACGCGTTTCGCGTTCGACTACTACCGTCCGCTGAAGGACACGCGAATTCTGTGGGGCGGCCGGATCTCGGTGCTCGACCGCGGCCCCGACGCGATCGCGCGGCTGCTGCGGCGCGACCTGCTGCGCGTGTATCCGCAGCTCGACGGCGTGAAGGTCGAATACGCGTGGGGCGGGCTGATGAGCTACGCGCGGCACAAGATGCCGCAGATCGGGCGCGACGCGGACGGCGTGTGGCACGCGATCGCGTTCGGCGGCCACGGGATGGCGCCCACCACCGTCGCCGGCGAAGCGCTCGCCGCCGCGCTGGCCGGCGAGCGGCCGGTGCCGGAAGGCTTCGCCGCGTTCGGGCTCACGCGCACGTTCGGGCTGGCTGGCCTCGCCGCCGCGCAGCTCACGTACACCGCGTACCAGGCCCGCGACGCACTCGCGTCGTGCCGCCGCTGAACCGTCGCGGCAGCAGCCGAAACCGCGCCGCCGATTAGAGCGGCGAGTCGGCAGAACGGCGATTTCCTGCATGCTAGAATGATTTTTTCATGCCGCCGCCAACGCACAACAAAGTCACATGAAAGCTGCAAGCAAGGCCGCCACGTCCGAAAGCCGCGCGCTTGCGACCGATGCGCGGCGCAAATACGATCCCGAGCAAACCAAGCGCAACATCCTCGACGTCGCCACGCAGGAGTTCTCCGCGATGGGCCTCGCCGGTGCGCGCGTCGACGCGATCGCCGAGCGCACGAACACGACGAAGCGCATGCTCTACTACTACTTCGAAAGCAAGGAAGGCCTGTACGAGGCCGTGCTGGAGAAGGTGTACGGCGACATCCGCGCGCTCGAGCAGGAACTGCACGTCGGCGACATGGAGCCGCGCGAAGGCATGCGCCGGCTCGTCGAATTCACGTTCGACTATCACGACAAGCATCGCGACTTCGTCCGCCTCGTGTCGATCGAGAACATCCACGGCGCGAAGTATCTCGAACAGCTGAAGTCGTTCAAGAACCGCAACGTCAGCATCATCAAGACGCTCGAGGAACTGCTCGAGCGCGGCGCGGCGAGCGGCGCGTTCCGCAAGGACATCGACGCGTTCGACCTGCACCTGCTGATCAGCTCGTTCTGCTTCCACCGCGTGTCGAACCGCTACACGTTCGGCGCCGCGTTCGGCCGCGATCCGTCGGCGCCGCGGCTGCGCGCACGGCATCGCGAGACGATCGCCGACTCCGTGCTGCGCTACGTCGCCGCGTAGTCGCACCGCGCGATTCTGCGCGATTCCACCCGAAGGCCGACCGACATCACGACGCGTGCAACCGGCATGAGCCGGAAGCACGTCGCGCTTCCGGCCGAGCGCAGGCGTCATGCGTCATGCGTCATGCGTCATGCATCATGCGTCGCGCGTCAGTCGGTCGGCGCGGTCGACGCCAGCGCGATCCGCGCCTTCTCTTCCGGGCTTCCCGCCACGTAATACTTCTTCGCCCAGCTCGAATCCTGCGTGAGCGCGAGTTGCCGATGCGAACCGGCGCCATGCTGTTTCGTCTCGATCGCCAGCGCCCGCGCGCGATAGTGCTCGTAGAGCCGCAGGAATTCCGCGAGATAGATCGCCGCGATCCGCGTGTCGCGAATCTCGAGCAGGTTCTCGTCGTTGTACTGCTCGGAATTGCGGCTCATGTTCGCCGAGCCCGTATAGACGATCGGGTTCGCGCCTTCCGCATCGATCACGATGAACTTGTGGTGGATCACGACCGGCGGATAGGCCGGCGCCGGTTCGCCCGGAAAGAGGCGCAGCTCCGGCTCGAAACCCCGCGGCACCGTTGCCGGCGAGAAATACGCGGCATCGATCACGTCGCGACGATCGCGCCGGCGATGGTACAGCTCGAGGTTCGCGAGCGTCGCCGCATCGAGCGACTGGCCGTCGTGCTGCGCCGCATCGGCCTTCGTCGCGCTGCCGGCGCTGATGCGGTTCACCAGGCCGAACATCATCAGGCCGCGGTCGCCGGCCGCGAAGCATGCGTCGCGCAGCGCCGCGTCGGTCGGCATGAACAGGCAGAACGACACCGAATGCTTCGCGGCCGCGATCGCGGCGACAATCGTATCGATCTCGGTGCGTTGCCCTGCCAGCTCCGGCGAAAACGCGACGCGCACCTGCGCGCTGCCCACCGTCAACGGCGCCGACCAGCCCGGCGACAGCCGCGCCGTCTCTGCGATCGACGGATTCGCGGCCAGCGCATACGCACGCTCGTTGTACAGCGCGGCGAGCGCCGGCGAATCGAATGCGTGCAGCACGTTGGCCTGCGCCGTCAGCCCTTCGGTCGTGAAGTTCGCGGAGCCGGTCAATACGCGCGCGGGCGTCGCACTCCCGGGCGCGTCGGTCACGATGAACTTGTCGTGCATGATGTGCGTGCGGTCGCGCGGCGCCAGCGTCGCGAGGCCCTGCAGCGCGTCGACGGCCGGCTGGTTCGGCGACGGCTGCGCCGGCTTGCCCTTGCGCGCGGTCGTGTGCGCGTCGTAGACGATCGCAAGCGACGTTTCGCCGTGCCGGCGTCCGAACGCGTCGAAGGCCGGCAGCGCCCACAGCCGGTCCGTCAGGTGATAGACGGCCGACACCGCGCGCGACGCGGGATCGAGCATCTCCGCGAACACCTGCTCCATGTCGTTCGCGAGCCACGTGCGCAACTTCAGCGCCTGCGCCTCACTCGGCGCGGCGCCCGGCGCGAGACCCAGCGCCGCGACCTGCTTCGCGAACGCCTGCGAGCTCACCACTGCGCGGTTGAACCAGGTGCCGATGCCGTCGACGATATGCGCGGGCAGCACCACATCGCACACGCCGGCTTGCGCATCGAGCACCTGCAGGTTTGCCGGCGTACCGACGACGGGAAAGACGTCATAACGGAACGACGCATCGCGATCCGGCGGATCGATGCGCGCATCCCACCACATGAATTTCTGGATCGGCGCCTGGTCGGTCGGCGCGTCGCCTTGCGTGTCGGCGGCCGGACCGTCGAACGTCAGCCGGTTCGGCAGCCAGCTGTTCGGCGCCCGCGTCTTGCCGTCGGCCGACCAGAAGCCCGGTGTGCGCCGGATCGCAAAGCCGAGGAAATCGGTGCGCGACGCCGCCTCGGGCCAGTCGAAGGCCAGCAGGACCAGGGTGGGTGAAAGATAGCTGCGGACGCTGACGGTCATTCGTGCTCCTGGCGTTTCGGCCGAAAGAGATGAATGGGTCAGTGTTGACGGCGGTTCTTCCCGGGCGATGACCGTTCGATGAACCTTGTGTGTCGGACCCGCGTCAGTCGCACACGAGCAACTCGATGCCGCGTGCGGCCAGCGCGCGGCGCACGGCCTTGTCGGGCGTGCGCTCGGTGACGAGGTAGCGCGCGGCCGCCGTGCCGTTGATCCGCACCGGCGTCACGCGGCCGAACTTCGAATGGTCGGCGACGATGACCGCCGTGCCGGCCGCCGCGATCATCCGGCTGCGCACTTCGGCGGCAAGCCGCGAGTAGTCGGTGCAGTCGCCGTCGGCCGTGATGCCGCCCGCGCCGACGAACGCGAAATCGACGTGGTATTGCGCGAGTTGCTGGATCGTATCGAGCCCGAACGTCGCGTCCTCGTCGTCGGACAGCTCGCCGCCGAGCAGCGTCACGCGATTGCCGTTGCGGCGCGCGAGCACGAACGCGGTGCGCCAGTCGTTCGTGTAGATCGACAGCCGGTGCCGGTCGGCCAGTGCGAGCGCCACCGCATGCGGCGTGCTGCCGGAGTCGATCAGCACCGACGCATCGTCGGGCACGAATCCGGCCGCGCGTCGCCCGATCGTGCGCTTCGCTTCGGCGTTCGCCGCTTCGCGCTCGGACAGGCTCGGCTCGCGGCGGTCCGCCGCCAGCG
Organism: Burkholderia sp. SIMBA_062; assembly: GCF_046534765.1. Taxonomy (NCBI): domain Bacteria; kingdom Pseudomonadati; phylum Pseudomonadota; class Betaproteobacteria; order Burkholderiales; family Burkholderiaceae; genus Burkholderia; species Burkholderia sp. SIMBA_062. The sequence goes on along the minus strand of NZ_JAWRYD010000035.1, from coordinate 18,347 downwards.
CGCCGCCGTGCGTCATCACGAGCAGGCCGCGCGCCGCGAGCGCGTTCAGGTCGCGCCGCACGGTTTCGCGCGACACGTCAAGCGAGCGCACGAGTTCGGCAACCGACAGCGCGCCCGATCGGCCGAGCTCCGACAGAATGTATTGATGACGTTGTTCCGCCAGCATCGCAATGCGCCCGAGGCGACTGGTAATGGGTAAGCCAGCCATTGTATTACGGCCGTTTGACTGCCATTTGACGACGCCGCGTTCGGCAGCGGCCGCGCTTCACGCCAGCGAAAACGCCAGCGAAATTCTGTATTGCCGGATGCGCGCGAATCGGCGCGGCAAGCGATTGCTACACTTTGCGCTTCGCGTAACGACAGACCATCAAGGGGCTTGCGCAATGTATCGCAAAGGCAGTGTGCTCGAAATCCAGTTTTCGCCGGAACGACTCAACGACGGGGCCGGCGATCCGTACTGGATCGACCTGACGCTCGACGAAGCGCGCCGGCTGTACGAACAACTCGCCGCGCGCTTCGCGACCGACGCGCGCGCAAACCAGCCGCTCGACACGTTCTCGCTCGACTGATCTCCGTTCCTTTACCTGCGTTTACCTGCGCCACGGCGCGCCTTCATGCCGCGGCCCTTTCGCCGGCCGGTGATAACCGAACGGCTGGCTCGACTGATCTCCGCTCCTTTGCCCGCGCCATGGCGCGCCTTGGTGGCGCGGCCCTTTCGCCCGGCCCTGTGATAACCGGAGGGCTGACACGCTGGCGCGCTTGCGCCGCATCACATCCGCGGTCGCCGCTTGCAGCCGAAGCAGCGCGGCCCATGGCCGCTGCATGCATCCCGCACGCGCGACGACCGAGTGCAGAATCCGACAAGACGGCGGCACCGCTTCATCCGATACTGACCGACTTCACGATTCACCCGGCCGTATCGCGGCCCGCCACGCATGTTTACCTCGCTCGTCGCCGCGGCTTTCGTCGCGCTGTGGTCCACCGGCTTCATCGTCGCCCGGGCAATCAAGCCCTACGCCGATCCGAACCTGTTCCTGCTCGCGCGTTTCGCAGGCACGGCCGCGCTGTTCGGCGCGGTCGCCCTCGTCGCGCGCGCGCCGTGGCCGGCCCGCCGCGAATGGCCGCGCCACCTGATCGCCGGTGCGCTGCTGCAGGGCGTCTATCTCGGCGCCAGCTACTGGGCCGTCGCGCAAGGGCTGAATGCGGGCGTGATGGCGCTGCTCGGCGCGCTGCAGCCGCTCGCCACCGCCGTGCTCGCCGTGCCGCTGTTCAACGAGCGACTGCCCGCGCGCGGCTGGCTCGGGATGGCGCTCGGGCTTGCCGGCGTGGCGCTCGTGCTCGCGCCGAAGGTCGCGGGCGGCGTCGCGCCGTCGCCGGGCGCCGCGCCCGCGTGGTTCGTCGTGACCGTATCGATCCTGGCGGTCGGCTCGATCACCGCCGGCTCGCTGTACCAGAAGGGCAAGCTCGCGCGGAACGACCTGCGCACGGCCGTCGCCGTGCAGAACCTCGGCGCGGCGATCGTCGCGGCCGTTTTCGTCGTGCTGCTGCATGAAACGCGCTGGATCGGCGCGCCGGCGCTGTGGATCTCGCTCGTGTGGGGCGTCGTGTTCCTGTCGGGCGGCGCGGTCACGATGCTGATGTGGATGCTGCGGCGGGGCAACGCGGCGCGCGCGACGTCATTGCTGTTCCTCGCGCCGCCACTCGCCGCGCTGCAGGGGTACCTGCTGTTCGGCGAAACGCTCGCGACCGTCCAGCTCGCCGGCTTCGCACTTGCGCTGGTGGGCGTCGTGCTCGCGCGGCGCTGACGCACGCGGTCAGACGACAGGAAGCCCATCACCGCCGCTCCCGCCCTGCATCGAAACGCAGCATCCGCGCGCACGCCACGGTGCGCCGCCGCGCGCGCCGCACCATGACGATGCACCGCGTCTCGCCGATGCAACGCGAAGCGGCCGGATCGCATGCCCGGCGCGGCACCGCGCCACGATTGCGCTTATGATGGGCGCCTCGCATTTCGTTCCGGAACCACCCCCATGACATCCGCCGATTACGCCAGCCGCCAACGCGCGATCATTGCCGAACTGAACGTCGCCCCGCACTTCGACGTCGACGCCGAGATCGCCCGGCGCGTCGATTTCCTCGCGCAGTACCTTCGTTCGAGCGGCCTGCGGACCTACGTGCTCGGCATCAGCGGCGGCGTCGATTCGTCGACGGCCGGGCGGCTCGCCCAGCTGGCGGTCGAACAGTTGCGCGCCGGCGGCTACGATGCACGCTTCATCGCGATGCGCTTGCCGAACGGCGTGCAGAACGACGAAGCCGATGCGCAGCGCGCGCTCGCGTTCGTGCGCGCGGACGAGACGTTCACCGTCGACGTGAAGCCCGCGGCCGACGCGATGCTCGCGTCGCTGGTCGCGTCCGGCCACGCGTTCGAAACCCCGGCGCAGCAGGACTTCGTGCACGGCAACATCAAGGCGCGCGAGCGCATGATCGCGCAGTACGCGGTAGCCGGCGCGCGGCGCGGCATCGTGATCGGCACCGACCACGCGGCCGAATCGCTGATGGGCTTCTTCACGAAATTCGGCGATGGCGGCGCGGACGTGCTTCCGCTTGCCGGCCTGAGCAAGCGCCGCGTGCGCGCGGTCGCCCGCGCGCTCGGCGGCGACGAACTGATCGTGATGAAGGTGCCCACGGCCGACCTCGAGGAACTGCGTCCGCTGCGCCCCGACGAGCACGCATACGGCGTCACCTACGACGAGATCGACGATTTCCTCGAAGGCAAGACTGTCGCCGACACGGTGTACGAAACGGTGCTGCGCTTCTACGACGGTTCGCGCCACAAGCGCGCGCTGCCGTATACGCCGTTCGACTGGCCGACCGCGTAAGCCGACCGAGCAAACCGGCCCCGCGCCGCGCGAACCATGGCGGTCACGCGCGGCACGTGCACGACGGGCTACGCTACGCGTGCCCGCCCGTCTTCTTCGCCTGCAGCGCGCGAATCCGCAGCCGGGCGCCCGTGTCGCTGACCGTCGCGTCGTACATCGTCGCGAGATCGCGCTTGAGCGCGGTGCGTGAACCGCCGTCGAGATACACCATGTGCCCCGACGGATAGAAACGCGCGGACAGGTTCTGCCGCACCTTCCGATCCTCGAGCGGCATCTGCTGCAGGTCGATCACGGTCTGGTAGAACGGCGTGACGAAATCGTACAAGCCGTTCGCCGACAGCACCTTCAGGTCGACGTTCAGCGCCATCACCGCGGCGAGGTCGCCCGCCGTGTAGAGGATCACGTTCCCCTTCGCATCGATGCCCTGCTGCGCGCCGGTCGGGTCGATATGGCTGAAGTCCCAGTTCTGGAACGCCTGGTCGTTCAGGTCCGTGAACGCGGAGTTCGACGTGAACTTCAACTGCTCGTTCAGGTAGCTGTTCCACATCGCCGTATAGACGCCCGTCACGGCCGTCATCGTCGGATCGTTGCCGCCCGAGTTCGGATCGATCTTGCCGGCGATGCCGGTCGAGATAGCCGTCACGCGGCCGTCGTACGAACCGAGCGCGAGCCCCTGCGCCTGCAGCAGCGTCGTCAGGAACAGCGAATTGCCGCGCGCGTTGTAACCCGCGATGTCGAGCCCCCAGGTCTGCAGCGTCGCCGTGTCGATGCCCGTGTAGTCCGACAGCTTGCGCACGGCGGCCGGGTCGGCATGCGGCACGTTGCGCAACGCCTTCAGGTAATCGGTGCGCGCGAACTGCGCGACTTCCTCGATGAACGCGCCGAGATCGGCCGGCGCCGGCTTGACGCCGAGCTTCTTGTGATACCACGCGTCGGCCGCCGCGGTCGGCAGCACGCCGACCGGGTTGCCGGCCTGCCGGTAGTCGAGGATCGACGACTGCAGCGTGACGCCGTTCAGGTCGACGCCGTCCTCGTGCAGCTTGTACGCGAGCACGCAGCTGCGCGCGGTGCCATACGACTCGCCGAACAGGTATTTCGGCGAATTCCACCGGTTGTTCTTCGTCAGGTAGCGCTTGATGAACTGCTTGAGCGAATCCGCATCCTGGTCGACGCCCCAGAAATTGCGGTTCTTGTTCGGCGCGACGGCCGCCGAATAGCCGGTGCCGACCGGATTGATGAACACCAGGTCGCTGTGGTCGATCATGCTGTCCGGGTTGTCTTCGAGGTGGTACGGCGCGGGCGGCGTGAACCCCGGCATCGACGTCTTGATGCGCTTCGGCGCGAACGAGCCCAGCAGCACGAACACCGACGACGAACCGGGCCCGCCGTTGTAGAAGAACGTGACGGGCCGCGTTTCCTCCTTCGCACCGTCGGCCGTGAAGGCGACGTAGAAGATCTTCGCGGCCGGCTGCGAACTGCTCGGGTCGACCGTCACGAGATGGCCGACCGTCGCCGTGTACGCCATCCGCTTGCCGCCGATCAGGATCGTGTGGTGCGTGATCGCGGCCGCTTCGGTCGTGTCGGTCACCGAGTCGTCGGGGCCGTTGCCGTACGCGACCGGATCGAAGAACGGCTGGTCGCGGCCGTGGCTCAGCGCGACGGGATTGATGGTCGGCGGCACACCATGCGAATTATGGTCGCCGTGATGCAGCGGATACACGCCGCCGGAAGATGCGGAATCGATGCCCATCGTGCTGCTCCTGGAGGTGAAAAAAGACGCGGGCAGGGAACCCGCGTCACATGGAAAGGCCTGTGCCGGCGCGTCAGCTCGATGGCTTGCGCGCGAGGATCGCGGCGAGTTTCGCGCCGTCGGGGCTGCCGAGGCCCGTGCACGCGTCCCAGCCGGACGCGGCCGTATACGTGCCGTTCGAGCCTTTCGTGATGTCGCGCAGCGCACCCGGATGCTTGTACAGCACGGGATTGATCCAGCCGGCCGATGCGCCGGCCGCCGCGTTGAGCCGGGCGATCAGCGCGGCCCACAGCGGCGCGACCGCGCTCGTGCCGCCCATCACCGCGGGCGTTCCCGCGATCGACACTTCGTAACCCGTTTGCGGCGACGCATCGCCGGCGACGTCCGGCACGCCGCGCTTCGCGAGCGGCGTGCTGCTGCCGTCGGCGAGCGCGACGGTCAGCCCCTTTTGCCAGGCCGGCACGTCGAACATCGTGCTGACGCCGCCACCACTGGCGCCGCCACCGGCCGCGTCGTCGTTCCACGTGACCTCGCCGCGAATGCCCTGCCCCGGCAGCGCATCGAGCTGCGTGCCGCCGCAACCGAGCACGTACGGGCTCGACGCCGGGAAGTCGACGTGATCGGCGCCGTCCTGCAGCCCGTCGCCCGAGCCGCTGTCGCCCGACGCCGCGCACACCGTGACCCCCTGCGCGGCGGCCGCCCGCAGCACGCGGTTGAACGCCTGCGCCGACTGCGCCTGCCAGATCGCTTCCGGGCCGCCCCAACTGATCGAGATCACGGACGGCCGGTTGGTCTTGTCGGTGACGGCCGCGTTGACGGCCTGAATGAAGCCCGCGTCGCTGTTCGGCGCGAAATAGACCGCGATCTTCGCGGCGGGCGCAATCGCACCGGCGATCTCGATGTCGAGCGCCACTTCGCCGTCCGGGCCGTTCGCGTCGCCGGTCGGCGTGTTGCGGCCGGTGCCGACGTTCACGTCGACGAGCGTCGGCGGCTTGTCGATTCCGAGCCCACGGAAATACTGCTGGATATCGGTCGCGCGATAGCCGCCGCCGAGTTCGACGATCGCGATGCATTGCCCGGCGCCATCGCCGGACGGAAAGCCGTACAGCGACGCGAGCTGGGGCGGCGTGAACGTGACGGAGGTGGCGCCGCGCGCGGGCTTGAACGGCGGACGCAGCCGGAAGTGCGGCCGCGCCTGCGGCCGGCTGTCGAGGCCGAGCACGGCCGTGACGACATCGCCGAGATCGTCCGGCAGCGCGATCGGGCCCGAGCGGCCGCGGTACTGGCCGATCGAGCGATGCTCGAAACGCTCGAGCTTCACGCTGAATGCTGCTTCGAACTGCTGGATCGTGCCGGACAGCACGACGACGCTCTCGACCGGATCGACGCGATCGACGGTCAGCTGGTGACGGCGCGCGAAGTCCTCGGTCTTGCGAATGTCGTCGGGATGGGCGGAGAAACGCTGCGCGAAGGCGTCGCGCGACAGCGGTTTTGCGTCGGCGTCGCCAGCGGCGAGCTGATTGACCAATGCGTCGAGTTGCCCTTCTTCCTGCCGCCGCAACATCATCGTGACGTGGATGCGTTCTGCCGGATCGCACTGACCGAGACACTTGGACTCGGCGACGATACGGGGTTCACGGTCGGCTTGAAGATGCCTTGCCATGTTCAGACCCTCCTTGGTACCGCGTTGCACAGGCGTTGCACGGAACAGCCAGGAAATCGGACAGGGCCGGCGGCAGACGGTTCCGTCCGGTCGTCGGTTCGCGGCAGCGCGAAGTCAAAGGAAGTTTAGAACAGTCAGATGATTTTGCGCGCCCCCTGGCGTGTCGGGGCCCGCGCGAAGGCCGGCATTGCACGCGGCGTTCGTTGGTGCACTGCACCGCGCGGCGTGTCGATCCGCGCGACGCGGTGCGATGGTGGGGCTCAGTCCATCGACAGGCGCAGCGCGAAGCCGATCAGCGCCGCCGAGAAGGTCCAGCGCTGCACCGTCTGCGCGAGCGGATGCGCGCGCATCCACGCCGCGATGCGCGACGCGCCGAACACGCATGCGAGGTCGAAACACACGCCGGCCGCAACCAGCATCGCACCGAGTTCGAACATCTGCCACACGACGGGCCCGGCCTCGGGCCGCACGAATTGCGGCAGCAGCACTGAGCAGAACAGCAGCGCCTTCGGGTTCAGCAGGTTCGTGAGCAGCCCCTTGAAGAACGACTGCCGCAGCTCGCCCGCGGCGGCCGCGTCGCCGTCGCCAAGCGCGAACACCGGCGAGCGGAACACCTGGATCGCGACGTACGCGAGATACAGCGCGCCGCCGTAGCGGATCGCTTCATACAGCCACGGCGCGCTGCGGATCAGCGCCGCGACGCCGCAAGCGGACAGCGTCACGTGCGCGGTGCGCGACAGCGACAGGCCGGCCGCCGCCGCCATTCCCGGCCGCACGCCGCGCCCGATGCTGGTCTGCAGCACGAGCGCCATGTCGGGGCCCGGCACCGCGTAGATGGCCGCCAGCGCGGCGAGATAAATCAACAGCAAATGCGTGGAAATCATGGTCTGCCCCCGTCCTTCAATGACGATATGTTGCCGCTGGAGGTGGAGGGATTATTGGCCATCTGAGGCTCTGAACTGGCGATTCGTAGCGGAATCCGCCACAATCCTGGAACCGCAACACGGATTCCGCCAACATGACCGAACTCGACAAAACCGATCGCGCGATTCTCGCCGCGGTGCAGCGCGACGGCCGGCTGCCGATCGCGCGCCTCGCCGATTCCGTCGGCCTGTCCGAGACGCCGTGCGCACGGCGCCTGAAACGCCTCGAAAACGACGGCTACATCGAGCGCTACCGCGCGCAGCTGTCGCGCCAGGCGCTCGGCTACGGCGTCGTCGCGTTCGTGCTCGTGCGGTTCGCGACGCACGACCGCAAGGTCGCCGACCGGTTCGAACGGGAAGTGCTCGCGATCGAGCGGATCCTCGCGTGCCACAACGTCGCGGGCACGGCCGACTACCTGCTGCAGGTGGTCGCGCGCGATCTCGACGACTACGGCACGTTCATTCGCGATTCGCTGCGGATGCTGCCCGGCGTGACATCGATCGAATCCGCGCTGTCGCTGCGGGAGGTGAAGCACGATGCGGGGTTGCCGGTGCCGTGATGCGGGGGGCCAACGGTGGAGAGCGATACGTTACCGCACGCGCGCCGTCACTTCGACGCGCATCGATGTGGGCGGTTGGCCGCCCGCTGCGTGACACTTGTTCACCTGTTTGATGCCACCGGCCCTCACACGGCGTCGGGCGCCTGGTGCGCGTGTTCGAGATCCTCGAGAAACGCCTCCACGAGCGGATTGCCACGCCCGTCGCGAGCGACGACCATGTGGAACGTGACGTCGTAGCGCAACTGCTCCGGATTGAGCGGCGCGAGCAGCCCCTGCGCGACGTACGGCGCCGCGAAGTGCTGCGGCAGGTAGCCGAGGTGATGGCCCGACAGGATCAGCAGCGCGACGGCCTCCATGTTGTCGGCGGTCGCGGTCACGCGGTCGGGCGTCGTCGACATCTGCGCCTCCGGCAGCGGATACGAGCGCCACGCCCACTCGAATCCCGCGACGTCGGCCGGCGTCAGCGCGCCGGCCGCGTCGAACAGCGGATGGCCGCGGCCGCAATATGCGATCTGCCGCTCGATGAACAGCGGCGTGTAATGCAGCGACGGCACGCGATGCCAGAAATAGCCGACGGCGATCTGGATCTCGTCGCTCAGCAGCTTCTCCTCGAGATCGCCCGGCGCGCGCACCGAGATCGAGAAGCGCACGGCCTGGTCGCGCGTGCGGAACGCGGCGATCGCCTCGGCGATCCGCGCGTTCTGGCTGATCGGCGTATGGCCGATCAGGCCGATGTTCAGCGTGCCGACCAGTTGGCGGTCCATGTGCCGCGCCGCCATCCCGAATTCGTCGAGCGCCGCGAGCAGCTTGCGGCTCATCGCATGGAACCGCTCGCCCTTCGGCGTGAGCCGGAAGCCGCTGCGGCCGCGCTCGCAGAGCCGGTAGCCGAGCCGCGTCTCGAGCGACGACAGCTGCGCGCTGATCGTCGACTGGCCGACGTTCAGCATCGCCTGCGCCGCCGACACGCCGCCCGCGTCCGTGACCGCGAGAAACACGCGGATCAACCGCAGATCGAGGGTCGACAGATTCCCCAGCACGCTATTCCCCTTCCATACATCGATGAAAATCGATGTTTACGTCGATATCTTCGCATTCTTCTTTGCGGTCGGACGCGTAAGACTATGCGCCAGACCGCGTCGCATGATACGGCAACCCCACATCGGAAGAGACACCATGAACGACCACACCCATTTCCAGCCGCTCGGCGGCAATGAAATGCCGCGCTGCGGCGGCATCGCGACGATGATGCGCCTGCCGCACGTGGCGAGCGCCGCGGGCCTCGACGCATGCTTCGTCGGCGTCCCGTTCGATCTCGGCACCTCCAACCGCACCGGCGCACGCTTCGGCCCGCGCCAGATTCGCACCGAATCCGTGCTGCTGCGCCCGTACAACATGGCCACGCGCGCCGCGCCGTTCGATTCGCTGCAGATCGCCGACATCGGCGACGTCGCGATCAACCCGTACAACCTGCACGATTCCATCGCGCGCATCGAGGCCGCATACGACGCGATCCTCGAGCACGACTGCAAGCCGATCACGCTCGGCGGCGACCATACGATCGCGCTGCCGATCCTGCGCGCGATCCACCGCAAGCACGGCAAGGTTGCATTGATCCACGTCGATGCGCACGCCGACGTGAACGATACGATGATGGGCGAAAAGATCGCGCACGGCACGCCGTTCCGCCGCGCGGTCGAGGAAGGCCTGCTGCACGGCGACAAGGTCACGCAGATCGGCCTGCGCGGCACCGGCTACGCGGCGGAGGATTTCGACTGGTGCCGCGAGCAGGGCTTCCGCGTCGTCCAGGCCGAGGAATGCTGGAACAAGTCGCTCGCGCCGCTGATGGAGGAAGTGCGCGCGCGCGTCGGCGACACGCCCGTCTACATCAGCTTCGACATCGACGGCATCGATCCGGCCTACGCGCCCGGCACCGGCACGCCGGAAATCGCCGGCCTCACGGTGCCGCAGGCGCTCGAGATCATCCGCGGCGCGAAGGGGCTGAACATCGTCGGCTGCGATCTCGTCGAAGTCGCGCCGCCGTACGACCCGTTCGGCACCACGGCGCTGCTCGGCGCGAACCTCGCATACGAGCTGCTGTGCGTGCTGCCCGGCGTCGCATACCGCGACTGATCCGGCCACGCGACCTATTCCAAATCAGAGGATTCCAGAGGAGCACAAAATAGATGGGGACTTCCGTCAAACAACCGAAGCGGGCGGCGCTCGCGTCATTCGTCGGCACCACGATCGAGTGGTACGACTTCTATAGCTACGCGACCGCCGCCGCCATCGTGTTCGGGCCGCTGTTCTTTCCCGGTGAAAACCGCTTCGTCAGCCTGCTCGCGTCGTTCGGCTCGTTCGCGGTCGGCTTCTTCGCGCGGCCGCTCGGCGGCGTGATGTTCGGCTATCTCGGCGACCGCTTCGGCCGCAAGCGTTCGCTGCTCGCGACGCTGATGCTGATGGCCGTGTCGACGGTCGCGATCGGCCTGCTGCCGACCCACGCCCAGGCCGGCGTCATCGCACCGATCCTGCTCGTGCTGATGCGCGTGCTGCAAGGCATCGCGGTCGGCGGCGAATGGGGCGGCGCGGTGCTGCTCGCCGGCGAGCATGCGCCCGAAGGCAAGCGCACGTTCTTCGCATCGTTCGCGCAGCTCGGCAGCGCGAGCGGCCTGATCCTGTCGATGCTCGCGTTCGGCGCGATCAGCACGCTGTCGAAAGACGACATGATGAGCTGGGGCTGGCGCGTGCCGTTCCTCGCGAGTTCCGTGCTGCTGGTGGTCGGCTTCGTGATCCGCGCGAGCGTGTCGGAGTCGCCCGAGTTCGAGGAAGTCAGGAAGAGCGGCAACACCGCGCAAAACCCGGTGCGCGAAGCGCTCAAGTACTGGCCGCTGCTGCTGCTCGCGATCGGCGCGAACGTGTACGGGATCGCCGGCGTGTATTTCAGCAACATCTTCATGATCAGCTACGTGACGCAGTTCCTGTCGCTCGACCGGTCGATGGTGCTGCATTGCATGACCATCGTCGCCGTACTGCAGTTCGTCGTGCAGCTCGCCGCCGCATTCCTCGCGCAGCGCTTCGGCACGACGCGCGTGCTGCTGATCACCGGCGCCTGGGCCGCGATCGTGCCGTTCGTGATGCTGCCGCTCGTGCATATGGGCACGCCGCTGTCGATCACGGTCGGCGTCGGCCTCGCGACGCTCGCGGAATCGGGCTACTACTCGGTGGTCGCCGGTTTCGTCAGCGGCATCTTCATCGCGCGCATCCGCTACACGGCGATCTCGATCGCGTACCAGGTGTGCGGCGCGATCGCCGGCGGTCTGACGCCGCTCGTCGCCACGCTGATCGCGCAGAACGCCGCGCCGCAATGGTGGCCGCTCGCGATCCAGTACACGAGCGCCGCCGTGCTGTCGTCGCTGTGCGTGTGGCTGATCTCGCGCCGCGTCAGCATCGACGATGCGGGCGCGCCCGGCAAGCAGGACCGAGTGCTGCCGCGCGCCGCACGCGCCGTGTAACGCGCGAGCAAGCGTGACGAAAGGCGGCCCGCTCGTGCGGGCCGCTTTTTTTCGCCTGCTACCCGATCATCGATCGCGACGGCAGGCGCGCTGCGCGCTGCGCATCATTGCACCTGGTTGCGCAGCGTCTTCGCGGCGGCGACCATGTTCGTCAGCGCCGGAATCACTTCCGCCCACTGGCGCGTCTTCAGCCCGCAGTCCGGGTTCACCCACAGGCGTTCCGCCGGAATCCGCTCGGCCGCCTTCCTCATCAGGCCGACGATGTGATCCTGCGTCGGGATGTTCGGCGAATGGATGTCGTACACGCCCGGCCCGATCTCGTTCGGATACCTGAAGCTGTCGAACGCGTCGAGCAGTTCCATGTCCGAGCGCGACGTCTCGATCGTGATCACGTCCGCGTCCATGTCGGCGATCGACGCGATGATGTCGTTGAACTCCGAATAACACATGTGCGTATGGATCTGCGTGTCGTCCTGCACGCCGTTCGCGGTGATGCGGAACGCCTCGACCGCCCACTTCAGGTACTCGCCCCATTGCGCGCGGCGCAGCGGCAGCCCTTCACGCAGCGCGGCCTCGTCGATCTGGATCACGCGCACGCCGGCCTTCTCGAGATCGAGCACTTCATCGCGGATCGCGAGCGCGAGCTGGTAGCACGACACCGAGCGCGGCTGGTCGTCGCGCACGAACGACCAGTTCAGGATCGTCACCGGCCCGGTCAGCATGCCCTTCATCGGCTTGTTCGTCAGCGACTGCGCGTACGTAATCCATTCGACCGTCATCGCCTTCGGGCGGCTGATGTCGCCGAACAGGATCGGCGGCTTCACGCAGCGCGAGCCGTACGACTGCACCCAGCCGAACTGGCTGAACGCGTAGCCGTCGAGCTGCTCGCCGAAGTATTCGACCATGTCGTTGCGCTCGGCTTCGCCATGCACGAGCACGTCGAGTTCGAGCGATTCCTGTTCGCGCACACTGCGCTCGATCTCGGCCTGCATCGCCGCGCGGTAGCCGGCTTCATCCAGCGCGCCGGACTTGAACAGGCTGCGCGCCTGGCGGATTTCGGCAGTCTGCGGGAACGAGCCGATCGTCGTCGTCGGGAAGGCCGGCAGGTTCAGGCGTGCCGACTGCTTCGGCGCGCGCTGCGCATAGGGGCTCGCGCGGTTGCCGAGCTGCGCGTCGATGCGCGCGATCGCGGCCTTCACCGCCGGGTTGTTCACGCGCGGCGAACGGCGCCGCGAGTCGATCGCGGCGGCGTTTGCGGCAAGCGCGTCGGCCACCTTGTCGCGGCCTTCATTCAGCGCCGTCGCGAGCACTTTCAGTTCGTCGAGCTTCTGCAGCGCGAACGCGAGCCACGAACGGATCTCCGCGTCGAGCTTCTCTTCGCTCGCGAGATCGACCGGCACGTGCAGCAGCGAGCACGACGGCGCGATCCACAGGCGATCGCCCAGTTGCTTCGCGAGCGGCTCGAGCCAGTCGAGCGTCGCGTTCAGGTCCGTCTTCCAGATGTTGCGGCCGTTGATCGCGCCCACCGACAGCACGCGGTCGGCCGGCAGTTCGCGCACGAGCGCGTCGACTTCGTCGCGGGCGTTGATCGCGTCGACATGCAGGCCGTCGACCGGCAGCGACGCCGCGAGCGTCAGGTTGTCCCGAAGCGGGCCGAAGTACGTGGCGAGCAGCAGCTTGATACGGCGCGTTTCCAGCGCCGCATACGCGGTGCGCAATGCCTGACGCCATTCGGCGTCGAGCTCGGTGACGAGGATCGGTTCGTCGATCTGCACCCATTCGACGCCCTGCGCGGTCAGCGTGTCGAGCAGCGCGCCGTACACCGGCAACAGCTTCGGCAGCAGCGCGAGGCGATCCGAATCGTCCTTCGCCTTGCCGAGCCACAGGTACGTGACGGGGCCGAGGATCACCGGCTTCCCGGCGAGGCCCAGCGCCTGCGCTTGCGCCAGTTGCTGAAGCAGGCGAGACGGATCGAGCGAGAAGTTCGTGTCCGCGTGGAATTCCGGGACGATGTAGTGGTAGTTCGTGTCGAACCACTTCGTCATTTCACCGGCGGAAACGCCGCCGCAGCACGCGGCATTCTCGTGCGCCGCTTGCGCCGACCGGCCGCGCGCGACGCGGAAATAGTTGTCGAGCACGTCGCCGTGGAAGCCTTGCACGCGCTTCGGCAGGTGGCCGAGCGTAAAGCTCATGTCGAGCACCTGGTCGTAGAACGAGAAATCGCCGATCGGCGCGAGATCGAGGTCGCGCTGGTCGTTCCAGTGACGCTCGCGCAGCTCGGCGCCCAGTGCCTTCAGCTCGTCGCGCGACGATTCGCCGTTCCAGTAGCGCTCGAGACCGAACTTGAGTTCGCGCTTCGCGCCGATGCGCGGAAAACCGAGGTTGTGTGTCGTAACCATGAAGCTGCCGTCCAGAGAGAAATTGAAGATCCGGCAGCCATCATAGGGATTTCATCCCATGAAATAAAATGGCATTATTTCATTCATCCATTAAATTTGTTCATGTATTTGTGGGGTGAGCGATATCCATGCTGGAACGATTCCATCTCGTCGTGATCCGTGAAGTCGAGCGCCAGGGCTCATTGACGGCGGCCGCCAATGCGCTGCACCTCACGCAATCGGCGCTCAGCCATACCGTCCGGAAAATCGAGCAGCAGCTCGGCACGCCGATCTGGGATCGGGAGGGCCGCGGCCTGCGGCTGACGCAGGGCGGCCAGTATCTGCTGAAGCTGGCGAACCGGCTGCTGCCGCAGTTCGAGCTCGCAGAGGAGCGGATGAAGCAGTATGCAAAGGGCGAGCGCGGCACGCTGCGCATCGGGATGGAATGCCACCCGTGCTACCAGTGGCTGCTGAAGGTGGTGTCGCCGTACCTGTCGTGCTGGCCGGACGTCGACGTCGACGTGAAGCAGCGCTTCCAGTTCGGCGGCATCGGCGCGTTGTTCGGCCATGACATCGACGTGCTCGTGACGCCCGACCCGCTGAACAAGCCCGGGCTGCGCTTCGATCCCGTGTTCGATTACGAGCAGGTGCTGGTGGTCGCGGATGCGCACCGGTTCGCGAACGCCGACTACGTGACGCCCGAGCAGCTGACCGACGAGGTTCTGATCACGTACCCGGTCGAGACCGACCGGCTCGACATTTACAACCAGTTCCTGACGCCGGCCGGCATCGTGCCGCGGCGCCACAAGTCGATCGAGACGACCGACATCATGCTGCAGATGGTGGCGAGCGGGCGCGGCGTGGCCGCGCTGCCGAGATGGCTTGCCGATGAATACGCGGACCGGATGCCGGTCGTGCCGGTCAAGCTCGGGAAGAAGGGCATCGCGAAACAGATCTTCCTCGGCATCCGCGAAGCGGACGCGTCGATCGACTATCTGGCCGCATTCGTCGCGCTGGCGCGCGAATCGACGTGGAGCGCGCCGCGCATGCTGCGCTAGGCGCGCCCCGATGCGATGCGCGTCAGGCGGCGCGCATGGTGCGTTCGCCGCGTTCGACCCATGCGCCGAACAGCAGGCCGATCGTCGTCCACATGATCGCCTGCATGCCGATCGCGGCGACGCGGAACTTCCACAGCACCGCGGCCGGGAATTCGGCCGGCACTTCATCGATCGACGGCAGCCCGATCTGCACGGCCGCGATGATCGCGACGAACGCGAGCCCCGCGACGATCGATGCGTTCCACGGGCCGAGCTTCGCCAGCAGATGACGACGCACGCTGACCGAGAACGCCATCGTCGCGACCGAGATCGCGATCATCAGGAAGAACAGGCCCGTGCGATAGCCGATCGTGTCGTGGTCGCCGACCGCCGGCGGATTGGCCGGGTATTTGATGCTCGGCACGATCACGAGCGCGACGAACGCCGCCGCCGCGAGCCATGCTGCGAGCGGCCGCGCCGGGAGGCGGCTGCCTCGCCCGTATGCAAACGCGAAGACCAGCGAGAACAGCCCGCCGAATGCCGCGCCGTAAGTCACGACACCCGTCAGCAGGCCGACGCCGGCTTGCGTGTGGCGGCTGACCAGTTCGGGCTCCGGCGCTTCGCCGTTGGCGGCGTCGACTTTTTCTCCGAAGGAGATTGCCTGATCGACTTGCGGTTCGCCGACGATTCTGGCGAAACCGAACGTGAGGAGGCCCGCGACGATGCCTGCGAGCATCCCGCGCATGAGCAGCTTTCCGACCATCGTGTACTCCGCGTCAGTGGCAGGGAAAGCCGAGCAGATGGCGGCCGTCGTGGACGAACTCGTGCACGTACATGCCCGGGACGAGCGACGTCGCCCCCTGTTCCGCACCGACGAAATAGAGCGCGAGCAACAGGATCAGGCCGACGAAGATGGCCCACGGCAACAGTTCGCGGACGGGAATGGGCGCCGGCACGACGACCGGCTTCAGCACTGCTTCGCTCATGGATGCACCTCAGGGGAATCGCGCCCCGACAAATGTTGGATGGAATACGAAGACAGGTCTGGCTTCCGGGATTGAAGATCCGCGGTTACAGTGGCGCGACCGCGCCGGGCTTGCACCGGCTTCCGCCCTTCGTATCGGGCGAATTGTACGTGCGAACGTTCGCGTGTTGAAGGCCCGCGCATCACGGGTGCGGCCGTTCCGAACTTTCCGGCCATCGACATGACCCAACCTGCCTCGCTGCGCCTGGTTGCGCATGCGCCGACCCGCGCGATGCGCATCGGCGCGTTTCCCGCCGACGATCCGCTCGATGCACCCGGGCTCGCCGAGGCTGCCGCGCTGCGCGAGCGGTTCGCAGGCGCCGCCGGCGCGATCGTGCTGTGCAGCCCCGCACCGTGCGCGCGGCAGACCGCCGACGCGCTCGGGCTGCGCGCGGGCATCGACGACGCGCTTCGCGATGTCGACTACGGCCACTGGCACGGCAAGCGGCTGCATGACCTCGCGCGCGAGGTGCCGGACGAACTCGGCGCGTGGCTCGACGATCCGGCCGCATCGCCGCACGGCGGTGAATCGTTCGAAGACGTCGCGCGCCGCGTCGGCGCATGGTTGAGCGCACTGCCACGTAACCGCGATATCGTCGCGATCACGCATGCGGCGATCGTGCGGGCGGCCATCGCGCACGTACGCCGGATGGACGCGAAGGCGGCGACCCGCATCGACGTCGCGCCGCTGTCGTGCACGATATTCGCCGCGTCGCGAGATGGCTGGACGTCGATCACGGACGACATTCGGCGCAATGCCGATGCGTAAGGCCGCCTGCTCACTATATGGAGAATGACGACGCCATTTCCTTACACCTCTGTAAGAAAATGGTTCGTCCTCCCGACTGTCATCAAACTGACTGGTAGCGAAAGCTAGGATCGGCTGCGGTTACCTTACGAGATGCCGCCATGAATCAGCCTGCTTCGTCCGCCGCGAATAACGCCGGCTCCGCCGAACGTACCCGACAGGTCGGCTATGCCGTCTTTCTGCTGGTACTCGCGGCCGGCGCCGTCTATATCGCCACCCATCTGATCGTCGATCTGTCGCCCGTGCGCGAAGGGTCGCTGTTCCCGTACCTGATGCTCGGCGCCGCGCTGGTGATCGCGCTCGGGTTCGAATTCGTCAACGGCTTCCACGACACCGCGAATGCGGTCGCGACCGTGATCTACACCCACTCGCTGACGCCGAACGTCGCGGTGATCTGGTCCGGCATGTGGAACTTCCTCGGCGTGATGGTTTCCAGCGGGGCCGTCGCCTTCGGCATCCTGCAGCTGCTGCCGGTCGAGCTGATCCTGCAGGTCGGCAGCGGGTCGGGTTTCGCGATGGTGTTCGCGCTGCTGATCGCCGCGATCGTCTGGAACCTGGCGACCTGGTACTTCGGGTTGCCGTCGTCGAGCTCGCATACGCTGATCGGATCGATCATCGGCGTCGGGCTGATGAACCAGCTGATGCATGGGCCGTCGGGCACGAGCGGCGTCGACTGGGGCCAGGCGCTCGGCGTCGGCAAGTCGCTGCTGTTGTCGCCGATCGTCGGCTTCCTGTGCGCGTCGCTGCTGCTGCTCGTGCTGAAGGCCGTCGTGCGGATTCCGGAACTGTACAAGGAGCCGCCGAAGGATCAGCCGCCGCCGTTCTGGATCCGCTGCCTGCTGATCCTCACGTGTACCGGCGTGTCGTTCGCGCACGGCTCGAACGACGGGCAGAAGGGGATGGGCCTCATCATGCTGATCCTGATCGGCACGATGCCGACTGCGTATGCGCTGAACAAGGCAGTCACGACGGCCGAATCGCAGACCTTCGTCGCCGTCGCGAACCAGGCTGCCGCGACCTTCGCGAAATACTCGAACGGCGTCGCACCATCCGCGAATCCGCGCGCCGACGTCGAGCACTTCGTGCAGCACCGCGAGATGACGCCTGCCGTGCTGCCGGCCGTGCAGCAACTGTCCACGTCGCTCGCGACGGCGGTCGGCTCGTCGGGCTCGATGGCGGCCGTGCCGCAGGGCGACGTCGACAACGTGCGCAACACGATGTATCTGGTATCCGAAGCGATTCGCCTGATCGAGAAGGCGGGTCAGCCCGCATTCGCCGCCGACGACAAGCTCGCGATCGACAACTACCGCAAGCAGCTCGATCACGCGACGAAGTTCATTCCGACCTGGGTGAAAGTGGCCGTTGCGATCGCGCTGGGTCTCGGCACGATGGTCGGCTGGAAGCGGATCGTCGTGACCGTCGGCGAGAAAATCGGCAAGCAGCATCTGACGTACGGACAGGGCGCGTCGGCCGAACTCGTCGCGATGCTGACGATCGGCGCGGCCGATGTGTACGGGCTGCCCGTGTCGACGACACACGTGCTGTCGTCGGGCGTCGCGGGCACGATGGCGGCGAACGGGTCCGGGTTGCAGTGGAGCACGGTGCGCAGCCTCGTGCTCGCGTGGGTGCTGACGCTGCCGGCGTCGATCGCACTCGCGGCTGGACTTTACTGGCTGTTCCGCTCGATCGCCTGAGCGGACGGACGGCGAGCGGCCGGGGAACCGGCCGCTCGCCGTCGAGAACCTGTCCGCATTTTTGTGGGCGAGGCGGTTGAACAACAGGTTATCCACGCGCCTGCGTGAATCGCTCGCCGAAC
>NZ_JAWRYD010000146.1:0-362 GCF_046534765.1 Burkholderia sp. SIMBA_062 | reverse complement strand
TACAAGACGCACCCGTCGATCCGCGCGTTCCTCGAAGGCGGCAAGCGCGTGTCGTACGGCGCGCGCGCGATTACGGCCGGCGGCCTGCTGTCGTTGCCGAAGACGGTATTCCCGGGCGGCGCGCTGATCGGCGACGATGCAGGCTTTCTGAACGCATCGCGGATCAAGGGCAGCCACGCGGCGATCAAGACCGGCATGCTGGCGGCCGACGCCGCATTCGACGCGGTGCAGGCCGGCCGCCAGAGCGACGAGCTCAACGCGTATCCGGATGCGTTCAAGCAATCGTGGCTGTACACGGAGCTGTACCGCGCGCGCAACTTCAAGCAGTGGATGGCCAAGGGGCTGTACCTCGGCACGCTGAT
>NZ_JAWRYD010000034.1:0-88548 GCF_046534765.1 Burkholderia sp. SIMBA_062 | reverse complement strand
GGCAGCGGCCCGCGGGCCGCTGCCTGACGCGCTACGGTTTGTCTTTTCTTCTTCATCGGCATATCCATGACTTTTACACCTCATGATATGCCCCGCCCACGAAATCACGGATAGGTCCTTCCATAGCTTCGTGAGCGTCAGATACGCAAGCGTTGCCGCAAGCAGATCAAAAACCAGCATCGCCGGGATATAGACGTCATCCGCTTCGTGCAGACCAAGGCTTTGCGCGATGCTCAACCATCTAAGGGCCTCACTTTCCGGCATCACCCCATTCCGACCAATACAGCGCACGGATAGAAGAAACAAGCCGATAAACAGAGCCGTCTTGAAAAGTCTACGGGCAAGTGTTGCCATGTGCGATGACCTCAATTGTTCCGTATGCATTGAGCCCTGAATTGCCGGCTGCGATTTTCTTGGTGGTCAAAAGTGCTGTTCGGATTCTCAGGAAATCCGTACGGCTCGGCAGAGTGATGCAGCCTAGCGAAATGCCATCGCCGCCCATCGGGTGCAATCGGAACTGACCGCGCTGGAGACCATTGATCCAAGTGAAATCGTCGATTAAGCCGTCGCTCCGATACAGTGCAAACCATTCGGAATGGTAAGATGGTCTGCCTTTTAATGCGTTATATGCATCCTTGATCGAAGCCCAAGCTTGAGATCTGACGCCACCGGCAGGACGGTCCACGATCCAGTATTTACCGGCAGGAATCGGGCCGTTATCGGGCACGGCCGTACAGCCCCCGCGATTCCGATAGATGCCGTTGCCAGAGAACGCATCGAACGTACCCAAACCATCGATGGCTAGGGGAGACAGAAAATTGTTGTTCACCAGAAATCTACCGGTATAAGCCATTGACTATTCCCGCTTATCCGACGTCATTCCATGAATCGGTGAATTTGATATTGCCGTCGAGATAATGCCACGTGATGCGCTCATACATCATGGAGACCGCTTCAACGTGATTGAGCGCGGACGTTTGCGAGAGTCTGGTATTCGCCATGCCGGGATTGATGCCGCAGACTTTGACGCCTTCCAGCAGCATCACGAAATACACCTCTTCTCTCCCGGCATCATTGATCCGATACCACTTGATCTCGGCCGATTGCAGCGTTTGTCCCTTCGCCACGGCCTTATAGAGATAGGGCGTCGCCGCGTCGAATTCCTTTTCGAACGCAATCGGTGAATGTGTACGCTTGCCGGTGATCTTGCCATCAGCACTATCAACCGGCAGATTTACACCGTGGCCAAAACTGATGATTTCAATGCTTCCTTCACGGTCCTGAACGGTTGACGAGCCTTTGATGCGTGCGCCGCCGTCATCCTTAAGCCACATATGTGCGGGAATCGGCATATCGAAAATCCTTACTAACGAAGAAAGCGTAATGTAAGGAATCGATGCTAACCAAGTTCAACTGGCTTCGCAAAGTTGCTGAAGGCTTTTCGGCAGCGGACTCGCTTTAGCGCCCGCAAATGCTAGGTAGTTCTGCCGGGACACTTATTCAAACCGTCAACAACCCCTTCTTCTCGATGAACGCGACGACGTCCGAGACGCCTTCCAGCGCCTTCAGGTTCGTCATCACGTAGGGCCGCTCGCCGCGCATCTTCTTCGTGTCGGACGCCATCACGTCGAGGTTCGCGCCGACGAGCGGCGCGAGATCGGTCTTGTTGATCACGAGCAGGTCGGACTTCGTGATCCCGGGGCCGCCCTTGCGCGGAATCTTCTCGCCGCCGGCGACGTCGATCACGTAGATCGTCAGGTCCGACAGCTCGGGGCTGAACGTCGCCGCGAGATTGTCGCCGCCCGATTCGATGAACACGATGTCGGCATCGGGAAAGCGCGACAGCATCCGGTCGACGGCTTCGAGGTTGATCGACGCATCCTCGCGGATCGCCGTGTGCGGGCAGCCGCCCGTCTCGACGCCCATGATGCGCTCCTCGGGCAACGCGCCCGCGACGGTCAACAGGCGCTGGTCTTCCTTCGTGTAGATGTCGTTCGTGATCGCGACGAGGTCGTAGCGCTCGCGCATCGCCTTGCACAGCATTTCGAGCAGCGTGGTCTTGCCGGAGCCGACCGGGCCGCCGATGCCGACGCGCAGCGGCGGCAGTTTCTTCGTGCGGCGGGCGGAGGAGGCGGCGGGTGCGTTCATGGTGTCTATGGGATTCAGGAGCGGAACAACCGCGAATATTGGGTTTCGTGCCGCGCGGACAGGATGCCGAGCTGCGGCGCGAACGTGTTGATGGCGTCGGGCGGCGTGGCGAGCGCGCGGCGCACGGCCGAGTCGATCGCGCCGCGCAGCGCGACGATGATGCGTTGCCCGGCGAGCTGGCCGAGCGGCACCGCTTTCAGCGCGGCCGACGTCTGGTTCTCGACCCAACCGAACGCGTACGCGGCGAGCACGGCGTCGGCGCTCGCGTCGTGCGCGGCGGCCGCGTAGGCGAACGCGGTCGGCAGCGCGATCGGCGAAATCGCCGAGAGCGTCGCGCGGTGCGCGGCATCGCCCCATTCGAGCGATGTGCAGAGCTGCGCGAGCGACCAGCCCATCTGTTCGGTTTCGCGGCGTAGTTCCGCCGATTCGCGGCTCGCGATGAACCACGCATTCTCGCGCGCCAGCGCATCGGCGTCGTGCGCTTGCCAGCGTGCGAGCTGGTGCGCGAGGAACGGCAGTTCGCCGTGCGCGAGCACGTCGGTCAGCCCGCTCGCGATCCAGTCGCGCGCGGTGTCGGCGTCGCGAATCAGGTTCGCGTCGAGTGCAGCTTCGAATCCCTGCGAATAGCTGAACGCGCCGATCGGCAGCGCGGGCGACGCGAGATGCAGCAGCGCGACGAGCTCAGTGGTGGTCATGACCGTGGTGGCCGTGCGTGCAGCCCGGACCATGCTGATGATCGTGATCGTGATCGTGATCGTGATCGTGATCGTGCGAGTGCGAGTGGCCGTGGTGCTCGCCGAATACCTGCTGCGCGAGCGCGTAATCCTCGGCGAACGTCGCGTCATGTCCGTGCTTGTGGCCGCCGCCGTACGCACCGGCTTCCGGCTGGAACGGCGCGCTCGTTGGTTCGACCTGCGTGCCGAGCCGGCGCAGCATGTCCGCGAGCACCGGATCGGCTTCGAGCTTCAGGTAGCCGTCGCCGATCTCGACCGGCGTGTGACGGTTGCCGAGGTGATACGCGGCGCGCATCAGCGTGAGCGGATCGCCCGCGCGCACGAGCAGCACGGTCTCGGGGGCAGCTGCGATGCGCACGAGCGCACCGTCGTCGGCGACGAGCACGTCGCCGTCGCGCAGCACGGTGCCGCGCGGCAGCAGGACCGCGACGTCCTCGCCGGTATCGAGCGTGGCCGCGAGGCGGCTCTTGCAGCGGGCGTCATAGGCGAGCGTGAGCATGGGCGCGCGCGCGACGAGCGACGCGGCGAGCTTCACGTTCGGGGCAATGCGTTTGTCGAGGGTGCGCATGGAACGAAAACCGGAAATCAGAACAGGAAATAGCGCTGCGCCATCGGCAGCACCGACGCCGGCTCGCAGGTGAGCAACTGGCCGTCGGCGATCACGTCGTAGGTTTCGGGGTCGACGCTGATCGACGGGCGCCATGCGTTGTGGATCATGTCGGCCTTCGTCACGTTGCGGCAGTTGCGCACCGGCACGATGCGCTTCGCGAGCCCGTAGCGTTCGGCGATGCCCGCATCGGCGGCCATCTGCGACACGAAGGTCAGCGACGTGCGCGCGAGCGCGCCGCCGCGTGTCGCGAACATCTCGCGGTAGTGGACCGGCTGCGGTGTCGGGATCGACGCGTTCGGATCGCCCATCTGCGCGACCGCGATCATCCCGCCCTTCAGGATCATCGACGGCTTGATCCCGAAGAACGCCGGTTCCCACAGGACGAGGTCGGCCCACTTGCCGGGTTCGATCGACCCGACTTCGTGCGCGATCCCGTGCGTGATCGCCGGGTTGATCGTGTACTTCGCGACGTAGCGTTTCGCGCGGAAGTTGTCGTTGCGGGCGCCGTCTTCCGGCAGCGCGCCGCGCTGCACCTTCATCTTGTGCGCGGTCTGCCAGGTGCGGATGATCACTTCGCCGACGCGGCCCATCGCCTGCGAGTCGGACGACAGCATCGACAGTGCGCCGAGATCGTGCAGGATGTCCTCGGCCGCGATCGTCTCGCGGCGGATCCGCGATTCGGCAAACGCGAGATCCTCGGCGATCGACGGATCGAGGTGATGGCACACCATCAGCATGTCGAGATGCTCGTCGAGCGTGTTGATCGTGTACGGGCGCGTCGGGTTGGTCGACGACGGCAGCACGTTCGCCTCGCCGCACACCTTCAGGATGTCGGGCGCATGGCCGCCGCCGGCGCCTTCGGTGTGGTACGTGTGGATCGTGCGGCCCTTGAACGCGGCGACCGTCGATTCGACGAAGCCGCCTTCGTTCAGCGTGTCCGTGTGGATCGCAACCTGCGTGTCGGTGTCGTCGGCGACCGACAGGCAGTTGTCGATCGCGGCGGGCGTCGTGCCCCAGTCTTCATGCAGCTTCAGGCCGATCGCGCCGGCCGCGATCTGCTCGACGAGCGGCTGCGGCAGGCTCGCGTTGCCCTTGCCGAGAAAGCCGAGGTTGATCGGCCAGCCGTCGGCCGCCTGCAGCATCCGCTCCATGTGCCACGGCCCCGGCGTGCAGGTCGTCGCGTTGGTGCCGGTGGCCGGCCCCGTGCCGCCGCCGAGCATCGTCGTGACGCCCGACGCGAGCGCCTCGTCGATCTGCTGCGGGCTGATGAAATGGATGTGCGTGTCGATGCCGCCCGCGGTGACGATCAGCCCTTCGCCGGCGATCACTTCGGTCGCGGCGCCGATCGCGATCGTCACGCCGGGCTGGATGTCCGGGTTGCCGGCCTTGCCGATCGCGGCGATGCGGCCGTGCTTGATCGCGATGTCGGCCTTCACGATGCCCCAGTGATCGAGGATCACCGCGTTCGTGATGATCGTGTCGGGCACGTCGGCGGCCACGCGCTGCGACTGGCCCATCCCGTCGCGGATCACCTTCCCGCCGCCGAATTTCACTTCCTCGCCGTAGATCGTGTAGTCGCGTTCGATCTCGATCAGCAGTTCGGTATCGGCGAGCCGCACGCGGTCGCCCGTCGTCGGCCCGAACATTTCCGCGTACGCGCGGCGGCTCAAGCGTAATGTCATGGTGCTGTTCCTGAAAGCGGGGCGCGGCTTACAGCGGCCCCATCACCTTGCCCTGAAAACCGTAGACGGCGCGCGCGCCGGCCAGCTCGACGAGCTCGACGGTGCGCGACTGGCCCGGCTCGAAGCGCACGGCGGTGCCGGCCGCGATGTTGAGCCGGAAGCCGCGCGCGGCCGCACGGTCGAACGACAGCGCGTCGTTGACTTCGAAGAAGTGGTAGTGCGAGCCGACCTGCACCGGGCGGTCGCTGGTGTTCGCGACGACGACCGTCAGCGTCGGGCGGCCTGCGTTCAGTTCGTGCTCGCCGTCGTCGGTGAGGATTTCGCCGGGGATCATGCGGGGGGCCTCGATCACGGAATCGGGTGGTGGACGGTGACGAGCTTGGTGCCGTCCGGAAAGGTCGCCTCGACCTGGATGTCGGGGATCATCTCCGGCACGCCATCCATCACGTCGTCGCGCGTGAGCAGCGTCGTGCCGTAGTGCATCACCTCGGCGACGGTCTTGCCGTCGCGCGCGGCTTCCATCAGCGCGGCGGTGATGAATGCGACCGCCTCCGGATAGTTCAGCTTGAGCCCGCGCGCGCGACGGCGCTCGGCCAGCAGCGCCGCCGTGAAGATCAGCAGCTTGTCCTTTTCTCGGGGAGTCAGTTTCATGAAGGCAATCGTTCAGGAAAACGTAATTTTTATCGGGGCGCGGGTTGCGGCACAGGCGCGGGCCATCGTAGCACCGCGCGATTTTCCGTGCGTCGTGTATCCGTTATGTAAGCAGCAAGGTGCGTGCCATGCCGATAAAACGTGCGGCGATGCGCGTTCGTGGTGCGCGATGCATGAATGGCGGGCGGCGTGGGTGACGGCGCTGCGCCGAAATGGTGCGCGCCGGGCGGCGCGCGTTCAGGTTTGCCAGAGGCGCAGCGGTCGCGCGTCGACGCCGTGCACGATCGGTCGCAGGTAAAGCCAGCAGTCGGTGAAGTGACGCTGAAGCGCTTCCATCGAGCTCGACAGCGCGCGCACCAGCACGACGCCGGGTGTCACGCAGGTCGCGCCCGCGCGCAGCGTGTCGCCGAACGGCATCCGCGCGGCGAGCGTTTCGGCCAGTGCCGCGTCGCACGTGGCGCCGGCGGCCCACAGCGTGCCGTACACCGGAAAGCCGGCGAGACCCTGCAACGTGCCGCGCAGCGGATCGCGCGCATCGAGCAGCGCGCGCTCGGTCCACAGCGGCCGTCCGTCGGCATCGACGAGTGCCGATCGCGACGCGATGCGGCCGGCCGACCACGTTTCGCCGGCCGCCTGCCTGCCGAGTTGCGTCGCGTCCCAGCCGATCGCGCTCGCGCCCGCGCCGAGCGTCACCGTGAAGTCGAGCGCGGCGTGGGCCGCGTCGAAGAACAGGTTGTTCTGCGGCAGCCAGTCGAGCTTCGCGTGCGCGCCGACCGTGATGCCGATGCGTTGCGTCGCGTCGAGCCCGTTCGACTTGTACCACTTGGTCGCGCCGGGCGTCGTCAGCACCGCGTGCGTGCCGTCGCCGAGCGCGATGCCGATGTCGAGCCGGTCGCCGCCCGCGACGCCGCCCGGCGGGTGAACGATGACCGCGTGGCAGATCGCGTCGCCTTCCGGATACAGCGGCCGCTGCACGCGCAGCGGGCCGTCGTGCAACCGGTGGACGAGCGTCGTGCGCGCGCCGTGCCGTTCGAAGCCGAGTTCGAGGCGACCGCGCCACGATTTGGCGACGGAGGGGCGGGACAGCGAGGCGTGGGAATCAGGGGCGGACATCGGTGCAAAGCAGGGGACGGGCGCGGTGAACGAGGATGCTACCGCAACAATATACGCTTCGGCGCTCGCGTAGCAGGCTGACGCAACGCCGCTCGCAGGCCGTGCCGTTGCGCCGGCGTGGGGCCGACATGCGCTGCCTGGCGAGGCGCCGGAGCGATGCGTCGAATCTGTAACCGTAAGCGCCGCCGCCACGGGCCGCCTGCTACACTGCGATCAGCTCGCGCACGCCGTTTGCCTCCATGTCCCGCGCATCGCCGCCCGCGACGACCTCGCCGCGGCTCATCACCCAGTAGTGGTCCGCGATCGAGCGCGCGAAGTCGTAATACTGCTCGACGAGCAGCACGGTCATCTTCGATTCGTCGACGAGCTGGCGCAGCGTGCGCCCGATGTCCTGGATGATCGACGGCTGGATACCCTCGGTCGGCTCGTCGAGGATCAGCAGCTGCGGCTCGCTCATCAGCGCGCGGCCGATCGCGAGCTGCTGCTGCTGGCCGCCCGACAGGTCGCCGCCGCGCCGTGCGCGCATGTCCTTCAGCACCGGGAACAGATCGTAGATGCGGTCGGGCACCGACGAGCGCGCCTTGCGGCTTGCCGCGCCGACGAGCAGGTTTTCCTCGACGGTCAGCCGCGGAAAGATGTCGCGGCCCTGCGGCACGTAGGCAAGCCCGGCCGCGACACGTGCATACGGTGGCAACGCGCCGAGCGGCGTGCCGCGCCACGACACGCTGCCGCTCTTCGCGGCGACGACGCCCATCAGGCAGCGCAGCAGCGTGCTCTTGCCGACGCCGTTGCGGCCGAGCAGCACGGTGAGCTTGCCGTCTTCGGCGGCGAGGTTCACGTTGCGCAGGATATGGCTGCCGCCGTAGTACTGGTTCAGTGCGTCGATCTTCAGCATCGCATCATCTTCCGAGGTAGGACTCGATCACCGCGTCGTCGCGCTTGACCTGGTCGAGCGTGCCGTGCGCGAGCACCGCGCCGTTGGCCATCACCGTCACGCGGCCCGTGTCGCCCGCGAGCGCCGCGACGAAGTCCATGTCGTGCTCGACCACCATCATCGAGCAGGTGCCGCGCAGCGTGTTCAGCAGCGCGGCGAGTTCCATCGTCTCGTGATCGGTCATCCCGGCCGCCGGTTCGTCGAGCAGCAAGAGGGCAGGGCGCTGCATCAGCAGCATGCCGATCTCGAGCCGCTGCTTCTGTCCGTGCGACAGCTCGCCGGCCGCGCGATACGCGTCGCTTTCGAGGCCGATCAGCGCGAGCGTTTCCTCGATTTTCGCCTGCGCGGTGCGGTCGAGCCGCGCGCGCAGCGACGCGAGCCAGCCCTTGTCGGTCTGCATCGCGAGTTCGAGGTTTTCCCACACCGGATGCTGCTCGAACACGGTCGGCTTCTGGAACTTGCGGCCGATGCCCGCACGCGCGATTTCCGGCTCGTTCATCCGGGCGAGATCGAGCGTCTGGCCGAGAAACACCTTGCCCGCATCGGCGCGCGTCTTGCCGGTGATCACGTCCATCATCGTGGTCTTGCCCGCGCCGTTCGGACCGATCACGCAGCGCAGCTCACCGGCGTCGATCGCGAGCGACAGCTTGTTCAGCGCGCGAAAGCCGTCGAAGCTCACCTCGATGTCCTCGAGGTAGAGGATCGTGCCGTGCGACGTGTCGATGCCGGGCGGCACCACGCGGCCCATCGATGCGGTGCCGCTGACGGTCAGCAGCTCGTCTTCGGCCGGGGGCGTGAACTGGTAGAGGGCCGTGCCGTTCATCCGCGTTTCCCCTTCGCAAGCAGCGTGTCGACGAGGCCCATGATCCCGCGCGGCAGCAGGAGCGGCACCAGCACGAAGATCAGGCCGAGAAAGAACAACCAGTATTCGGCGAAGTACGCGGTAAAGAAACTCTTCGCGCCGTTCACCGCGAACGCGCCGACGATCGGCCCGATCAGCGTGCCGCGCCCGCCCACTGCAACCCAGATCGCCATTTCGATCGAGTTGCCGGGCGACATCTCGCCGGGATTGATGATGCCGACCTGCGGCACGTACAGCGCGCCCGCGATGCCGCACAGCACGGCCGACAGCGTCCACACGAACAGCTTGTACGCGAGCGGGCTGTAGCCGAGGAACATCAGCCGCGTCTCGCCGTCGCGCACTGCGGTGACCACGCGCCCGAGCTTGCTCGTGACGATCGCGCGCGCGGCGATGAACGCGAGCACGAGCGTCGCGAAGGTCAGCAGCAACAGCACCGTGCGCGTGCCGGGCGACGTGATCGCAAACCCGGCGATGCGCTTGAAGTCGGTGAAGCCGTTGTTGCCGCCGAAGCCCGTCTCGTTGCGAAAGAACAGCAGCATCGCGGCGAACGTCAGCGCCTGCGTGATGATCGACAGGTACACGCCCTTCACGCGCGAGCGGAACGTGAAGAAGCCGAACACCCACGCGAGCACGGCCGGCACGAGCACGACCAGCGCGAGCGCCCACGCGAGATGCTGCGTGCCGCTCCAGTACCAGGGCAGTTGATGCCAGTCGAGGAACACCATGAAGTCGGGCAGGTCGCTGCCGTACTTGCCGTCGCGGCCGATCTCGCGCATCAGGTACATGCCGATCGCATAACCGCCGAGCGCGAAGAACAGCCCGTGGCCGAGACTGAGGATGCCGCAGTAGCCCCACACGAGGTCGAGCGCGAGCGCGGCGATCGCGTAGCACATCAGCTTGCCGCCAAGCGTCATCGCATACGCGGACAGATGGAACGCGCTCGACTCGGGCGCGACCAGCGCGGCCAGCGGCACGCCGACGCCGATCGCGATGCACAGCGCGACGAGCGCGAGCCAGGCGCGGCGCGACAGCAGCGCGGGGCGCGGCGGCAGGCCGAGCGCGAAGCCTTCCTTCGCGGGCACGGCGGCGGGCTTCGGCGCGCTGGCGACCGGGTTCGACAACGAATCGGTGAATGAAGTCATGTCAGGCCTCCGCGCTGCGGCCCTTCGGGGCGAACATGCCCTGCGGACGTTTCTGGATGAACAGCACGATCATCACGAGCACCGCGATCTTCGCGAGCACGGCGCCCCAGAACGGTTCGATCGCCTTGCTGACGAGACCGAGCCCGAAGCCGCCGAGCACGGTGCCGGCGATCTGGCCGACGCCGCCGAGCACCACCGCCATGAACGAATCGATGATGTAGTTCTGCCCGAGATCGGGGCCCACGTTGCCGATCTGCGACAGCGCGCAACCGCCGAGGCCCGCGATACCCGCGCCGAACGCGAACGCATATGCATCGACGCGCGCGGTTTTCACGCCGACGCATGCGGCCATCCTGCGGTTCTGCGTGACCGCGCGCACGAACAGGCCGAGCCGCGTCTTCGTCAGGACCGCCCACGCGACGAACACGACCGCGAGCGCGAACGCGAGGATCGCGAGCCGGTTGTACGGCAGGATCAGGTTCTGCATCACGGTCACGCCGCCGCTCATCCACGACGGGTTCACGACCTGCACGTTCTGCGCGCCGAACAGCATGCGCGTCGCCTGGATCAGGATCAGGCTCACGCCGAACGTCGCGAGCAGCGTCTCGAGCGGGCGGCCGTACAGGTGCCGCAGCACGAGCCGTTCAAGCACGATGCCGACCAGCGCGGCCGCCGCGAACGACACGGGCACCGCGACGAGCGGATACCAGTCGAACGCGGCCGGCGCATGGCGCTGGATCAGCGTCTGCACGACATAGGTTGCGTACGCACCGATCATCAGGAATTCGCCGTGCGCCATGTTGATCACGCCGATCAGCCCGTACGTGATCGCGAGGCCGAGCGCCGCGAGCAGCAGCACGCTGCCGAGCGACAGGCCCGCGAACACGGTGCCCACGATCTCGCCGCGCCGCTGCAGCGCGTGCAGTGCGTCGAGCCCTTGCTGCGCGGCAGCGCGTACGCGCGCGTCGGGTTCCGTGTAGCTGCCGTCGGCGTTCTTCGCGACGAGCGGGCGCAACTGTTCGATCATGTCGAGATCGCGGCGCGCGGCCACCACCTGCACGGCGTCGAGACGCTTCGCCGGATCGGCATCGTGCAGCGCGGCGATGGCCCACAGTGCGTCGAGGCGGCGCTTCAATGCCGGGTCGGTTTCCTTCGCGCGTGCGCGCTCGATCATCGGCTTGAGTGCCGGGTCGGGCGACTTCAGCAGCGCGTCGATCGCGTCGCGACGCGCGGCGACGTCGGGCGATGCGAGCGCGAGCCCCGACAGCGCGGCGGCGATCTTCGTGCGCAGCAGGTTGTTCAGCATCACGGGCTGCGCGTCGCCGGCCGGCGTCGCGGCCTGCGTCAGCGCATCGCGCGCGGTGTCGCCGGTCTGGATCAGCAGCCGACCGTCGCCGGTCGCGAGCGCGTCGCCGGTCGACAGCGCATTGAGCAGCGCGACGGCGCGCGGATCGGCATCGGCGGCGATCCGTTCGATCGCGGTCGTTTTCGCGTCGAAGTCGTCGCCGGCGAGCGCGGCGGTATCGGCGGCCGTCAGGGCGAACGCGGCGCGCGGCAGCGCGCAGGCCAGCGCGGCACAGGCGACGACCGCGACGGCGGCGCGGCGAAAGCGGGTTGGCATCGGGAGATCCTGTGGGGCGTGGGAAAGCGAATGCGTGCGGCGGTGCGCGAGCGCGTGCGGTTCGTCACCGCACGCGCGACGGCATGCCCGCGGCAGCCTGCGAGCGGAGCGCCACACCGGTGTGCGGCGCTGCGCATCACATCAGGCGAGCGCCGCGCGCTGCCGCCGCAGGAATGCCGGGATCGAGCTGACGACGTCCGGCTTGCCCTGGTTGCCCGCGATGAACGGGCTCCACGGCTGTGCGCGCACGGCCGTCTTCGTCTTCCACACGACGTTGAATTGCCCGTCGCCGCGAATCTCGCCGATCATCACCGGTTTGTGCAGGTGGTGGTTGCCGTCCATCGAGAGCGTGAAGCCCGACGGTGCGGCGACGCTCTGGCCGATCATCGCGACGCGCACCTTGTCGACGTCGGTGCTCTTCGCCTTCTCGACGGCCTGCTTCCACATGTGGATGCCCACATAGGTCGCCTCCATCGGGTCGTTGGTCACGCGCTTCGCGCCGCCCGGCAGGTTGTTCGCCTTCACCCACGCGGCGAACTGGTCCTTGAACTTCGTGTTCGTCGGGTTCTTCACCGACATGAAGTAGTTCCACGCGGCGAGATGGCCGACGAGCGGCTTCGTGTCGATCCCGCGCAGTTCCTCCTCGCCGACCGAGAAGGCGACCACCGGCACGTCGGTCGCCTTGATCCCCTGGTTGCCGAGCTCCTTGTAGAACGGCACGTTCGAATCGCCGTTGATCGTGGAGATCACGGTCGTCTTGCCGCCCTGCGCGAAAGTCTTGATGTTCGCGACGATCGTCTGGTAATCGCTGTGGCCGAACGGCGTGTAGACCTCCTGAATGTCGGCGTCCTTCACGCCCTTCGATTTCAGGAACGCACGCAGGATCTTGTTGGTGGTGCGCGGATACACGTAGTCGGTGCCGAGCAGGAAGAAGCGCTTCGCGCCGCCGCCTTCCGCGCCCATCAGGTACTCGACGGCCGGTATCGCCTGCTGGTTCGGTGCGGCGCCCGTATAGAACACATTGCGCGACATTTCCTCGCCTTCGTACTGCACCGGGTAGTAGAGCAGGCCGTTCAGTTCCTCGAACACCGGCAGCACCGACTTGCGCGACACCGACGTCCAGCAGCCGAACACGCACGCGACCTTGTCCTGCGTGAGCAACTGGCGCGCCTTCTCCGCGAACAGCGGCCAGTTCGATGCGGGATCGACGACCACCGGCTCGAGCTTGCGGCCCATCACGCCGCCGCTCTTGTTGATGTCGGCGATCGTCATCAGCGCCGTATCCTTCAGCGACGTTTCGGAGATCGCCATCGTGCCCGACAGCGAATGCAGGATGCCGACCTTGATCGGGCCCGTGCCCGCATCGGCCGCTTGCGCGAACGGACTCTTGCCCGCCAGCGCGAGTGCACCAGCCATCGAACCGAACTTCAGCAGACTGCGACGTTTCATCGGGATCCCCTTGACGTGTTGGATGTGCGTGCGCCGTGGCGGCGCCGGCATCGTAGTAACGCAAGGCATGTGCCAGTCGCGCGGATGCACGCCGGGCGTGCCTGACCGGGGCGGCTCGAGGGGCGCAGGCGGTGCACATGACGCGTCGTGCAGCATGCGCGATCCGTTGCGGTGCAGTCGCGCGGGCGCAAATGGTGCACGGCGCGCGCGCCGGGCCACCGAAGTCAACGGAACGAGGGTGAAACACGGAAGCGGAAACGCAAACGGGCGCGCAAAGCGCGCCCGTTCGGCGGGGACCGGTGCGACCGGCGGCGATGGGCCGGTCGGCGTGGCGGCGCGCGATGCGCCGCCTGGGTAGGTCGGTAACTCGTCGATAACTCAGTAACGCGGCACGGACGGATCGACGTCACGCGACCACGCGTCGATGCCGCCCTGCAGGTTGTACAGCTTCGTGAAGCCGCGCGATTCGAGGAACATCGCGACCTGCGCGCTGCGCATGCCGTGATGACACACGCAGACGATTTCGGCTTCGTCGTCGAGCTCTTCGCTACGCGCGGGGATCTGCTGCATCGGGATCGACACGCTGCCGGCGATCTGCGCGGTCGAGATTTCCCACGGTTCGCGCACGTCGAGCACGACCGGCGCGGGACGCGCCGGATCGCGAAGCCATTCCGCGAGCATCGCGGGCGTCAGGATCTGCATGGGGCCGCCGCTCAGAACTTGAAGCGCGACGGTTCGATCGCGTTGACGAGGTGGTCGACGTAGGTCTCGAACACGTCGGCGACACGGTACTGGTTGTCGTCGATGCGCGTGATGATCTGCGCCTTCATCACCGGACGGCCGCCGACGAACGCCGACAGGCGGCCGCCGATCTTCAGCTGTTCGAGCATCTGCTGCGGCACGACCGGCAGGCCGCCCGCGACGCAGATCGCGTCGTACGGCGCCTTGTCGGGCCAGCCGAGCGAACCGTCGCCGAGCGCGACTTCCGCGTTGGTCACGCCGTCGTTGCGCAGGTTGTCGGCCGCGAACTTCGCGATGGCCGGATCGATCTCGACGGCCGTCACGTGCAGCGTGCGATGCGCGAACAGCGCGGCCAGATAGCCGGAGCCCGCGCCGATCACGAGCACGTTCTCGTGCTTCTTGACCGCCAGTTCCTGCAGCATGCGCGCTTCGACGCGCGGGAACAGCATCTTGCCGCGGCCGCCGGGCAGCGGCAGCTCGAGGTCGGCGAACGCGAGATCGCGATGTTCGGGCGACACGTAGTTTTCACGCTTGACGATCGACAGCAGGCCCAGGACGTCCAGATCCAGCACGTCCCACGGCCGGATCTGTTGTTCGATCATGTTGAAACGCGCGTTTTCGATATTCATGGTGTGGTCACGCAGCCAGGTCGGCCATCAGCGGGGATAGAGAAACTTCGTGATTGTACCAAAGGGGGCGGCGGCGAAGCCTTCAGACGGCCTGCAACAGACCTTTACCCCTTGCTCTTCTTGATCTGCGCTTCGAACGCGAGGTCGAGCTTGCTCGCCTTGCGCGGCTTTTGGGGGCCGAATTGGTCGACGAACTTGACGAACTCGTCGAGCGGCAGCGGCTCGCTGCGCTTTTCCGCGGTGCCGCTCGAGCGGTCGACCAGATAGAACAGGCCGCCCGCCATCGCGACGGCCGCGAACTGCGGGTTGCCGGACCGGGCCTTCAGGCGTTCGACCGCGTGGGTCGCTTTGGTGGTGCGCATCGTGCGGGTTCTTGCAAGGCGTTGAGCCCGTTACTTTATCAAACCGGCCGCCCGCATGCGGCCGAGCGGCGTCAGACGGTGCGCGAGTAGCGCTGGCGCGGCGTCCGGCGGAGGTAGGCGTCGAACGCCATCGCGATATTGCGCACGACCATCCGGCCGGCCGGCTGAATCGTCAGGCGGTCGCCGGCAATCGTCAGCAGCCCGTCCTGCTCGAACCCGCGCAGCGCGTCGAGCTCGCGCGCGAAGTGATCGGCGAAGCGGATCCCGTGCGCCGCCTCGATATGCGAGAACGGCAATTCGAGGTTGCACATCAGCTGCGTGATCACGTCGCGGCGCAGCCGGTCGTCGGCCGTGAGCCGCACGCCGCGCGCGATCGGAAGCCGGCCCGCGTCGAGCGCGGCGCCATAGGCCGGCAGATCCTTCGCGTTCTGCGCGTAGACGTCGCCGACCTTGCCGATCGACGACACACCGAAACCGATCAGGTCGGTATCCGCGCGCGTGCTGTAGCCCTGGAAATTGCGCTGCAGCGTGCCGTTGCGCTGCGCGCGCACGAGTTCGTCGGATGGTCGCGCGAAGTGATCCATCCCGATGTACACGTAGCCGGCCGACGTTAGCATGTCGATCGCGAGGCCGAGCAGTGCGATGCGTGTTTCGGGCGGCGGCAGCGTTGTATCGTCGATCTGCCGCTGCATCTTGAACAGGTGCGGCATGTGCGCGTAGCCGAATACGGACAGGCGGTCCGGCGCGAGTTCGATGATCGTCTCGAGCGTGCGCGCGAACACGGCGACCGTCTGGTGCGGCAGCCCGTAGATCAGGTCGACGCTCACCGAATGGAAGCCCGTCGTGCGCGCGGCGGACAACAGGTCGGCCGTCATCGCGAGCGGCTGGATTCGGTTGATCGCCTGCTGCACGACCGGATCGAAATCCTGCACGCCCAGGCTCAGCCGGTTGAAGCCGATGTTGCGCAGGTGGACGAGCCGCGCGGGCGTGACCGTGCGCGGGTCGATCTCGATCGAGAACTCGGCGTCGGTGTCCGGCGCGAGCGCGAAATAATCGCGGGTGGCCGCCATCAGTTCGGCCATTTCGGCGTCGGACAGGAAGGTCGGCGTGCCGCCGCCCCAGTGCAGCTGCGTGACCGGGCGCGCCGGATCGAACAGCGCGGCCTGCAGCGCCACCTCGCGTTTCAGTTGCTCGAGATACGGGCGCGCGCGGCGATGGTTGTTGGTCGCGATCTTGTTGCAGCCGCAATAGAAGCAGGCCGTGTTGCAGAACGGGATATGGAAGTACAGCGACAGATCGCTCGACGACGCGCCCGGATCGCGCGCGGCACGCAGGTAGTCGGCCGGGTCGAAATCGTCGCGGAACTGCAGCGCGGTAGGGTAGGACGTATAGCGCGGCCCGTTTGCGCCGTACTTCGCGAGCAAATCGGGACGGAACATCGTGTCGGCAGAACCGGAACTCATGGCGGCCTCGCGCTTTTCAGATGCGTTCGAGTATATAAACGCGCGTTTCGGCTGCATTGTGTAATAACGTCGCAGGCGGCGGTGGCACAATGCGCGGTGGGCTGCCGCGCGACGCGTCCGGTTGCCGCACCGTTTTTTGTTGTTCTTGAGAGAGCCGAGTGTCCGTCGAAATGCCTGTCCGTCCGGCGCCCGCCGATGCCCCGCCGCCGCATGCGTGCCGCGAGGGGTGCGGCGCGTGCTGCATCGCGCCGTCGATTTCCTCGCCGATTCCGGGGATGCCCGACGGCAAGCCGGCCGGCGTGCGCTGCGTGCAGCTCGGCGACGACCTGCGCTGCCGGATATTCGGCCGGCCCGAGCGTCCCGC
The DNA here is from genome assembly GCF_046534765.1 of Burkholderia sp. SIMBA_062. NCBI lineage: Bacteria > Pseudomonadati > Pseudomonadota > Betaproteobacteria > Burkholderiales > Burkholderiaceae > Burkholderia > Burkholderia sp. SIMBA_062. The sequence goes on along the minus strand of NZ_JAWRYD010000034.1, from coordinate 72,043 downwards.
GTGCTGTTCCGGGCTGCAGCCGTCCGCCGAGATGTGCGGTGCGTCGCGCGACGACGCGCTCGCGTGGCTGACGCGCCTCGAGGTCGCGACCCAGCCGTCGCCTGGCACCGGCGCTTTTCGTTGACGCATGGTCGTGCACTGGCTCTCGCACGGAACCGGCAGCGTGTGCGCAAGCACTAACTTCGGTCCACGGCCCCGATGCGGCGGCCGGGCCGATGGCCCGACTGCCGCTTCGCCCGATACAGGAGATTGTCCAGCATGACCGCATCTTGCACGCCCGGCCGGCGCCGTTTCCTCGCCGTCTGCGCCGGCGCCATCGGCGTGTCGGTATCGCTCGCCGCCTGCGCGTCGACGTTCCCGTTCATCCCCGATCACTACACGTTCTCGCGCGGCGACGTGCAGAAAGCCGTCGCGCGCAAGTTCCCGTACCAGAAGACCGTCGCGCAGGTCGTCGACGTGTCGCTCGCGAATCCGGCCGTCAACCTGCTGCCCGACCAGAACCGCGTCGCCGTGCAGCTCGACGCGCATTTCGCGAGCCCGTTCCTGAGCGAACCGGTGAGCGGCAAGTTCACCGTGTCGGGCCAACTGGCGTACGACGCGCCGAGCCGCTCGGTCGTGTTGCGGGCGCCGGCCGTCGACAGCCTCGTGCTCGACGGCAACGCGCAGATGTACGCACAACAGGTCGGCGCGGCCGCCGGCCTGCTCGCGACGCAGGTGCTGACCAACTATCCGATCTACACGTTCAAGCCCGAGCAACTGCAATTTGCCGGAGTGAACTACGAACCCGGTACAATTACGATTCTTACAAACGGCATACGCGTGGCGATCGTCGAAAAGTGACGACGTACCGCGCGCGGCCGGGCGGGCCGCGGCGGTGACGCGGCCCATTCTCTTTCGACTACTTCGGAGTTGGGCCACGGATGGACTGGATCCTGATCTGCAAGGCATTGATCCTCGGCGTCGTCGAGGGGCTGACGGAATTCCTCCCGGTGTCGAGCACCGGCCACCTGATCGTCGCGGGCAGCTTCCTGAATTTCAACGATGCGCACGCGAAGACCTTCGACGTCGTGATCCAGTTCGGCGCGATCCTCGCGGTTTGCTGGGAATACCGGCAACGGATCGTGTCCATCGTGTCCGGTCTGCCGAGCCGGCCCGACGCGCAGCGCTTCACGCTGAACGTCGTGATCGCGACGATTCCCGCGATCGCGCTCGGCCTGCTGTTCGAGAAGAAGATCAAGGCCGTGCTGTTCTCGCCGGTGCCGGTCGCCTTCGCGCTCGTGGTCGGCGGCGCGATCATCCTGTGGGCCGAGGCGCGGCAGCGCGAACGCCGCGAGCCGCCGCGCGTGCAGTCGATCGATGCGCTCACGCCGCTCGACGCGCTGAAGGTCGGCATCGCGCAATGTTTCGCGCTGGTGCCGGGCATGTCGCGCTCGGGCTCGACGATCATCGGCGGCATGCTGTTCGGCCTCGACCGGCGCGTCGCGACCGAATTCTCGTTCTTCCTCGCGATTCCGATCATCTTCGGCGCGACGCTCTATGAAACGGTCAAGGACTGGCAGGCGTTCACGGTCGACTCGCTCGGCCTGTTCGCGCTCGGGCTCATTGCCGCGTTCGTCAGCGCGTTCGTGTGCGTGCGCTGGCTGTTGCGCTTCGTCGCGACGCACGACTTCACCGTATTCGCGTGGTACCGGATCGCGTTCGGCCTGTTCGTGCTGCTCGTGGGTTACAGCGGGTGGTTGAACTGGGCGTGATGCTGGTGCGTAGGCGCGGGCGCTACCAATGAAGAACGGCCCGATCGGCAGATGCCGGTCGGGCCGTTCTTCATTGCGCGGCGCGCAGCGTGCGGTGCGCCGCGCAGCGGGGATTCAGGCGGCGCGCTTGCGGAACACCAGGTCCCACACGCCGTGGCCGAGCCGCAACCCGCGCCGTTCGAACTTCGTGACGGGGCGGTAGTCGGGACGCGGCGCGTAGTCGGCGGCCGTGTTTTCGAGCGACGGTTCGGCGCCGAGCACTTCCAGCATCTGTTCCGCGTAGTTCTGCCAGTCGGTCGCGCAATGCAGGTACGCGCCGGGCTTCAGGCGCGACGCGAGGTGCGCGACGAGCGGCGGCTGGATCAGCCGGCGCTTGTGGTGGCGCGCCTTGTGCCACGGATCCGGGAAGAAGATGTGCACGCCGTCGAGGCTTTCCGGCGCGAGCATGTGCTCGAGCACTTCGACTGCGTCGTGCTGGATGATGCGGATATTCGGCAGGTCCTGCTCGCCGATCAGCTTCAGCAGCGCGCCGACGCCCGGCTCGTGCACCTCGACGCCGAGGAAGTCGTCGCCGGGGCGGTGCGCGGCGATTTCCGCGGTCGACGCGCCCATTCCGAAGCCGATTTCCAGGATGCGCGGTGCGCTGCGGCCGAACACGGCGTCCCAGTCGGGAATTTCAGCTGTGTACGGGACGACGAAGCGCGGGCCGAACTCGTCGAGCGCGCGGCGCTGGCCGGTCGACACGCGGCCGGCGCGCGTCACGAAGCTGCGGATGCGGCGGTGGTGCAGCGGATTGACTTCGTCGGCCCCGTCGGCGGCTTCGTCGGGGAGGGCGGCGTCGTCCGGCGGCAGGCCGGCTTCGTTCGGATCGTCGTGCATCATCGGTGACAGAGAAAGGCTCGGTTCGGGGCGGGGCCCGTTACGCGCAGCGGTGCGCCGGATGAACGGGCACATGGTACAAAAAAGCCGCCTTCGACGAGGCGGCTCTTGCGCTGGCTGCCGTGCAGCCGAAAGTGGAGCGGGCGATGGGAATCGAACCCACGTCATCAGCTTGGGAAGCTGAGGTAATGGCCATTATACGACGCCCGCAGAACGGGTGATTGTACAGGGGTTGGGGTGGGGATGGCAAGCGGGGGATTCTGGCCGGTGGCAGCGAAACTGGCATGGCTCGATGCTGGCGCGGTGGCGTCGCTGGGCAGTGTCGGGTGAGCCCCCGCTATTCACGGGATCTACCATCCAAGCTGAAAGCACATCCCTTCGGCGCGCAGTCGCATCGGAGCCGAATTTCAACGGCCCAACGGATGTGTCGAATACGTTTCTTGGGCGATTCGCGTTTAAACTCCCGGCTCGATATATTGCTGCCTCAGCGGGCTACATTCTCATCACTTGTCGGCCCCGCTACAATTCCGGCGATATAACCGGGGAGCCGTCCCCGTGAGAGCGCGAGCCACCGTGGGCCTGCAACAAATAAGAAGATGGATAACGCATGAACATGACTGAATTAGCTCAGGCAATTCGTGGTGGCCTGATTCAACAAGATCGCTTGCTCAAGACAGACATTCCGTCGCTGCCGGACAATGCGCTCATACCGTGCCGGACCGTGACCTCTTCCGAGCTCGGTCGCGACTTCAGCGTCACGCTCGACATGGTATCCACGGCACGCGACATCGAACTCAAGGCGTTGATCGCTCAACCGATGACGCTGTGGATTCAGCAGGCGAACAAGTCTTATCTGCCAGTCAACGGTTATATCCATACGGCGCGAAGGCTGGGCCACGACGGTAGCCTTTCTAGCTATCAACTTGTAATCGCCTCGTGGATGTATTTCCTCAAATTCCGGCGCGATATGCGGTACTGGCAGGACAAGAGTGCCGACGGCATCATCGCTGACATATTCGACGCGCATCAGCAGGCTCGTGGACAGTATCAGTTTGCGTTGTCGAAGCCGCTGCCGTCGCGTTCTTACTGCCGTCAGAGCGAAACCGACTGGAATTTTGTCCATCGACTGATGGAAGAGGAGGGCTTGTACGGCTTCTGGCGCCAAGGCAGGGACGGCAAGTCGCATACGCTGGTCGTGACCGACGACATTTACGCGCTGGACGAGATGTCGCCCAGTTCGGTCGGATTCAACAGGTCGGGCACAGGCAGCGACACGGATGGGTTCACGCAGTGGGCGGGTTCGAGGACTTTGCAAAGCACGATCCATACGACGCGCACGTTCGACTACAAGGCGCCGTCGTCCGCCGACAGTCCGAACGGAACGACGTTGCCGACGAAGGCCGGCCAGGGAAATTTGCCGGAACGGGCCGAAGTCTACGAGTACACGGGCGCCTATACCTATGGACGGCAGGGCCGGGGTGAGCAGCTCTCGAAAATCCATCTGGAAGAATGGGAGTCGCGCGCCAAGCGATTCGTCGGGATGGGAGGGGTGCGGGGTATCGACGCTGGCCTGCGCTTCGGATTGACGGGTCATCCGGAACACGATCGCGACTCCGGCGAGCAGCGAGAGTTTGCTGCGATCAAGGTCCGGCGCTACATCGAGAACAATCTACCGCTGTCGAATCAGGAAACCAGCTTTCCGCATAGCGTGCAATCCGACCTGGAGCGGGCGAAAGCGGGGTACGCGGGCGTGTCCGTCCACCACGATGACGGTTCAGCAGGCTTTTATCTGGTCGAAGTCGAGGCGCAACGCACCACGGTTCCGTATCGCAGCCCGTTCGAACACTTGAAGCCGGAGATGCATCTCGAGACGGCGATCGTCGTCGGGCCGCAGGGGGAAGAGGTCCATACCGACGAACTGAACCGTGTAAAGGTGATGTTCGTCTGGGACCGGCAGAACCCGGGAGATGCCGGTGCCTCGTGCTGGGTCAGAGTTGCGCAATCGGATACCGGCGACGGCTACGGCGGTGTGCATATTCCGCGAGTCGGTGAGGAAGTCATCGTTGGTTATGTCGGCGGCGACTGCGACCGGCCGATCGTGCTGCATCGCGTCTACAACGGTGCGGTCAACCCGCACTGGCATAGCAACGGAATCCTTTCTGGCCATCGCTCGAAAGAATACGGCGGCAGCGGCTACAACCAGATGGTTATGGACGACGCGACGGGCCAGAACCGTGTCCAGTTGATGAGCAGCAGTGCAAATAGTTTGCTGCATCTCGGCTACCTCGTCGATCAAAGCGGCAATACTCGCGGTACGTATCTTGGATCGGGTTTCGATCTGAGGACGGATGCATACGGCGCCGTGCGTGCTTCGCAGGGGCTGTATGTTTCGACGTATCCAAAGTCGGCGAACAGTCAGCCGCTCGACGTTCGCGAAGCGCAACAGCAGCTCGTCAATGCCGAGAGCATGATCGAGGCGATGTCGCAGGTAAGCAAGATGCATCAGGCGGAAAGCCTGGGAGAGGGGCATGTCGCGCTGAAGGCGTTTACCGATGCGACGCAAAGCAGTGTGCAAGGCTCGCAGTCGGGAGGACGGACGGCGGGAGGCGGTGCCGGGAGTGTGAATGCGTTCAAGACACCCATCATGCTGGTGGCGAGTCCTTCCGGTATCGCGCTGTCGACGCAGGCATCCGTGCATGTGTCGAGCGATCAGCAAACGAATCTGGTGAGCGGCCAGAGCACGTTCATCGTCAGCGGGAAGTCGTTGGTAGCGAGTGTGGCGGAGAAGATCAGCCTGTTTGTGCAAAACGCCGGGATGAAGCTGTTTGCGGCCAAGGGAAAGGTGGAGGTTCAGGCGCATTCGGACAATATCGAAATAACGGCCCAGAAATCGGTCAAGGTCCTATCGGCCACCGAGAATATCGAGGTGGCGGCGCAGCAGGAGATTCTACTTACCTCGGGTGGCGCGTATATCCGGCTCAAGGGCGGCAACATCGAGATTCACGCGCCTGGAAAGATCGATGTGAAGGGGGGGCAGCATGCATTCAGCGGGCCGACGCGGATTGACTATCCGCTCTCGCCCGCGCCGACGTCCCGCGGTGCTGCAGCGCTGCAATACCATTACCACGACGACACGCCCGTGCAGGGCGCCAAGTTCACCATCCACTACGATAGCGGCGCTACTTTCTCTGGCACCGTCGACAGCAAAGGCATGGCTGATCTGACAGGTGCTCCGCAAGGACCGGGGCGCATCGAGTTGGGTGAGGACAGCCGACCCTACGAAATCAAGGCTACCGACAAAAATCCCAGCTACAAGACTCAGTGGGATGAATTCGACATGCAAGCCTCCCTGGACCGGATGCAAGGAGGCGGGGCATGAGCAGCAGCTGGGTCAGCCAGGCGGCATCCGAGGTCGGCGACTATCTGTGGAGCGGTGCCACTACAGTCGGCGATACCGTCGTCGGCGCCGTCGCGGGGGAGTTCTCACAAAAGCGCAATACGGGCGCCATCATCATCGATGCCGTCATTAGCATGTTCCCTGTCGCCGGAGAAATTACGGCCGCGCGCGACGCGATCGCCATCACGCTTCGCATGTGCGACGACCCGAAGGTTCGGGACGACGGGTGGGAGTGGGTGGCGCTCGTGCTTTGCCTTGTCGCGGTCGTTCCGGTGGTCGGAGGTTTGCTCAAGGGCATAGGCAAGTTGTTGATGCGAGCGGTCAGCAAATCCGAAGATCTGGTCAAGCTATGCCAGGAAATCCTGGCCTTGATCCGCAAGGCTGGGTTTGGCAATGCAGTGGAGTGGTTCAGGCAACTGGACTTCAGCAAGTATCAGTTTGTCGTGAGCAACGCCTTCGGCATGATGCTGGATCGCATCGGCAAGGCGCTGAATTTCATTCTGAACCGGCTCGGTGCTGTTATTCCGGCGCGGGTGGCAAGTTATATCCGGAAGCTGCTGCCGATGCTGGAGGAACTGCGCAAGCTGGGGGAAACGAAAATCGCGCTGGCCATCAAGGATCTGATGCGCTTGCTGGAGCATGTGCGAGGCCATCTGGTGGAGGGCACCTGGGCGGATGTGAAGGTAGGGGGCGGGACCACTCGGACGATGACCGAGGAGGCGCGCTTGGCTCATCTGGCCGAGGAGACGAAGAGCCTGGGGCATAAGCCGATGGCCAAGGAGGACTATGTACACAAGGACGGATGGCCGGACCTCAGGGAGTTCAGGGTGGGCGACGCGATTGGCACCTTCAGTGTAAAGACGCCTATCAAAGCGATTACACGGACGCCAGGCGAGGTGATGATACGTGTTGTCGATAGCCGAAGATTGGATAACCCGTGGACGATCGCCGGCAAGTTCTGGGCTGATAAACTTGCTCCAAACGGATTCTGGTGGCGTATCCGGAGCGCGATCAAGCATGCTTGGAGCATGAATGGCAGCTATGCGAAGATGAAGGTGCCAACGCGCGAAGCCATGGAAAAGCTCGGTATCAAAGTACCTGCTGATTGGGATGGGATGCGCCTATGGGAAGGGCGCATTGCCGAGCAATGGGACGATGAGGGAGCGGAGGCGACCATGCGCTTGCTGGTCGGAGGCGATCTTCAGTTTTTCGTGGACTTTAAGCATCCGTCCAACGCTCCTGTGGCAGAGTGGATAAAAACGCAGGTCAAGGCGCAGCGGACGAATTGGACCGACTTGAAGCTGCCCGATCAAGCAGAAGCTCGGGCACTCTTCCTGGCAGAGCGCGAACGATCGGCCAAGATCAGACAGGAAGGTTATGCGCGGCGAGCCGTCGCCGCTGTCGGAAAACAATCGACGGAAGAACAGAACCAATGATGCTGAATACTCTGACCATGACTCCTGAGCAGGAGCTGGATGCACGCGCCAAAGCGTTTTACCTGCTCAAGAAATGGACAAGCGTTACGTTCCTGGATCATGCGGTTAGTCTGTTCAGGGATTTCCTTCACGCGTACGCCAAGCAATTGGACACGCCGAGCCCAAATCAGGAGGAATTGGAGGCAGCGTATGTCAGCGATTTCCTGAATGCGTTGGTGAGGATGGATCAAGGCATTGAGACATTGCGACAAGGTGCCGACAAGCGATCGGCTTACGACGCGCTCATAACGGGTAGCGAGAAGGGGGGCGAGCTGTTGTTCGGGCGGAGTGCGCACGAGGTCGGTCGAACATATGACCCGTTTTTCCACGCGCTTGGCGTGAGGGATACGAAATTTTCGGATTTCGAATATGCAACGGGGTATGCGGAAGGGGCGTGGATTGAAGAGTTGAGTTGTCAGGCGCTCAAGTGCACTGTCGGGCTCGATTTTTCCGAATACCTTACCTATGGCAAGCGTCCCAATGGCGGTACTCGTGTCTTCAAGCATTGGACGTACGAATCGTTGTTTCAAGATCCGCTATTTCCTGCATGGCGGTATTGGCCTCCTGGTCGCAGCTATCCTGCAGAACTCCCCCCCTGTCCCCCCAAGAATGAATCTGGGGCCGGCGAGGTTTACAGCGATCAGGAGATTCCTGTCGAGGGTATCTGGGAGCCATGGTTTCCGGCCGGCAAGGTGGGCTGTCCGAGCTACTTCCTCAAAGGCAGTATTGCCCATAAGTACCTGTTGGAAGGTACCAACGACGAACATGTGGTGCGCTGGCGGCTGCTGTGGGAAGACAAGCGTTACCGGGATGGCAGCATTCCGGCGGAGGAGGAAACTTACTTCCCCAAGCCTGTCGCGCAACCGAGGCTACGGGTTCTGCCCGGAGAGCCTTGTCCGCGCACCGGTTACTGGCAAAGCCCGGCCGTGAAAGATTCGGTTTATGTCGAAGCCGGAACGTCTATGCCGGGGCCGCAGCGCACAGCATGGGGGATGGTCATTTGGCACTATTCAGATCCTCAGCCGGACAATTGAATAGCGGTTGAGACAAGAGGTAATGGCGCCTAGTGACTTGGTCATGAAGTGCCTGAGGATTTGTTTCCCGCTCTATCCACCTCCACGAGTGCCTCCGTCCGTTGTTCATGGAGGGACCGGCGGTGACGATCGAACTCCCATACGTGCCCTCGGTCCCCTTGCTGAGGTCGAGATAGCGCCGGTTATTGGGAAGGGGAACTCTCGATCTGTGGGTTGCTTGGCCGTTGTGGGATCGCCTATATCGCGGGGATAGTCGTCGCATGGACGACACTCAACACCACAACGATTTCCCGCCACTGACCATCGACCAGATATGCGATCCGGGTGCTGCGGTGCGTGAAGATTTTGGCGACGAGCTTTCGCGAGCAGATTTCACAGAAAATCTGCTGATGCGTCTCGAAGACATCCCAGGATTCGAGTTAGGCGAGGTGGACGCGAAACTCCCCCCGCGGCGCCACGGCACGCAAGCCGGTGTCGAAAATAGACGAGTCGGTGTCGGAACCATACAAGCCCCGGTGCGGCTTTCGAACTAACGTGACAGACCTCTCATCCGATCGTTAGCCTGGAGCCGACATGTCCGATTTCATCACCGTTCTGCGAAAAACCTGCCCCACCCCGGTCGTCGATGCGACCAAGTGGAAGCGCATCGGCGGAGATCCGCATACCGTGAACCTCAACGCCTACCTCTCCAAGGACGGCAGCAAGATCATGGGCACCTGGATCTGCACGCCGGGCAAGTTCGAGGTGAACTACGAGAAGTGGGAGTACTGCCACTTCCTCGACGGCTACTGCATCATCACGCCGGAAGGCGAGGAGGCGGTGCACCTGAAAGCCGGCGACGTGTTCGTCATCGAGCCCGGCATGAAAGGGACCTGGGAAGTGGTGGAGACGGTGCGCAAGTATTTCGTCTTCGCCTGACGCCCGCATGACGCCTCATTCCACCGGGCTTTAGGCCGGAATGGCGGTCCGGCGGCTTCCGGTTCAGTAAAACTCGTTCCGGTTCGGGAATAACTCGCCGAGCGTGGTCGCACGCTCTGCCGGTCCCGCTATCCCGCCGAGCGCCTGACGCTCACGATACGCGCTCGGCGACCTCCCGTACGCGCGCCGAAACTCGCGCCCGAGATGCGCGCGTCGGCAAATCCGCAGCCCGCCGCGCTCGGAAATATTCTTGCCCAACTGCATCAGCATTCATGCGGCCGTGCGAATCCGGATCGCCCGGTAGCACGCGGCCGCGCGGCGCTGCCCGATGCGATTCGACGACTCCGGCCGAAACTTACTGCTCGACGCTCAGCGCCTTTTCGATCGCGGCAATCAATTTGAACGCATCATCGCGGCCGATCAGCAGGCCGCGACTGGTGTACTCGCAACCAAACGCGTAGAAGCTCGGCAAAAGCGTGATCGCATCGTTCTGTCGATCGAAATCGACCTCGCATTTCGTCAACGGAAAGAACGGAGGGGCTTCGACGGGCGACTGGTACATGGCGTTCTCCTAGTACAGCGTGCGAGGCGGCACCATGCGCTTGGCGCGCACGGCGCTGTCTCGCGACGGCGCTGGCCTTCTTGCGCTGGGTCGTTGGCTTTTCGTAGCCGGTGCGATGGCGCAACTCGCGGATCAAGTCTGTCTTCTCGATGTGTCGCCGAAAGCGCAGGCGCGCGACATCGACCGGTTCGTTGGGCTTCAGGACGATCGTCGTCATGCAGCTCACGTTTTCAAATCATGCGTGAAGGAACGCTGGTCGAGCGAAGTTGTGACGGCACTCGCCATCTCGTCGGATCGCATTCGAAATATCCGGCGCGGATCGACGGTGTGCGCGCGGCGGCAAGCCTCTGCGACGCCGGTTGATGACGCAACGCCGAACGGGTGAGGCCGTTGCGCGGCGCTGCGTCGGATTCGGCGATCTCGTGCAGTGCAATCGAGACGATGCGCGCGCCGATTATCGTTTCGTGATCCGAATGGATATTCGACCGCATTACCGCCGAAAGATACGTCAGTGGGAGTTGGCGAAGAGCGGCTCGTTGCCGCGATTGCCGTCGATGATCTCCTCCGCGTAGCGAAGGGACGCCCGGCGCGCTTCGCCCGCCGATTCGAACGGCGAGTTGTCGAGCAGCCGGAATGTTTCGCTGCGGGTCACCGTGTCTGCAGTGCCGCGCTGGCAAATCTTCACGGCCGCGTCGAAGCCGCCGTCGTAGTTGTGCGGGTTGCCGTTCTGTGACGGAACGTGCGGATAAATCAGCGGATAGATTTCGAAGCCACGATAGAGGTGCATGCTCATGATGAACTCCTGGGTTCGGTCACGACAAATCGCGTGGACGAACACTTCCGACCGGTATCACCGCTGCGCGGCGCGACGGGTAGGGTGAAAAAGGCAGCGATGCGTGCTGATGAACGCACGACGCAGCAAGGAGGAAGATGGCGGGGCGAGCGGCCAGCAACTCGACCACCCGTGCTCGGACAAATTCATCATACGCGCTTCGTGTCGGTTGTCCATCTCATTCAATCCCAGCGCGGCGCGATGCGCGGATTCGACGCACGCAACGCGCATCGCGCGTGACGGAGCATTCGTCGGTATTCCGATGCCGTGCGGAGCGATTCGGACGATGCCGATGGAGCCGCATGACGCCGCATCGTCGTGATGATCGCGAGCCTGCAAGACATCGCGCGAGCACCTATGATGCAGCGATCCGCCAGCGCGCCGGCCGCATCACGTGCATGGCCCGCGAACGCAGAACGTTTCCTCCGGAACCCGACCATGCGCATCACCGACATTCGCGAGCAAGCGATCCCGGTTTCCCGTTATACCGACCCGGCGATTCCGTCGGGCGGCCTGACGACGAGCGTCGTCGCGATCGTCACGGATGTCGTGCGCGACGGCCGCCCGGTGACAGGTTACGGTTACGCGTCGGTCGGCCGCTATGCGCAGGGCGGGCTGATTCGCGAACGGTTCGGGCCGCGGCTGCTTGCCGCCGCGGATACCATCGCCGACGACGCTGCAACGAACCTCGATCCGTTTCGCGCATGGCGCGCGATGATGGCCGGCGAGAAACCAGGCGGTCACGGTGAACGCTGCGTGGCGGTCGGCGTGCTCGACATGGCGATCTGGGATGCCGCCGCGAAGATCGCCGGCCTGCCGCTCCATCGCTTTCTTGCCCGCCGGCTCGCGCGCCACGCAGCGCGGCGCGTGCGCGTGTACGCCGGCGGCGGCTACCGTTATCCGCAAGACGATCTCGCACGCCTGTCGGACGAGATGCGTCGCATCGCCGATCTCGGCTACACGCATGCGAAGATCAAGATCGGCGGCCCGGATATCGACAACGACACAAGACGTATCGAAACCGCCGCTGCCTGTCTTGCCGACAGCTCGCATCTCGCGGTCGACGCGATGAACACGTACGACGCGGCGAGCGGGCGCGCCGCCGCCGCGATGCTGGCACCGTTCGCGCTCTGGTGGTTCGAGGATCTCTGCGATCCGCTCGACCTGCCGCTGCATGCGGACCTGACTGCGCAATACACATCGCCGGTCGCGGCCGGCGAGGCGCTGTTCTCGCTCGCGGAAGCGAAGCTGCTCGAACGCTACGGCGGCTTGCGAGCGGACCGCGACTTCCTCGTGTTCGATCCGGTGCATTGCTACGGCCTGCCGGGTTACCTGCAGATCGTCGATCATTTCGTATCGAACGGCTGGCGGCGCGATGCGTTCTGGCCGCACGGCGGTCATCTGTTCTCGTTGCACGTCGTGGCGGCGCTCGGGCTCGGCGGCGCGGAAGTCAGTCCGTTCGCGTTCCACCCGTTCAGCGGGTTGCCGGACGGCGAAACGCTCGACGCTGGCTGCGCGGCCGTGCCGCAGGCGCCCGGCATCGGCTTCGAGCTTCACGCCGATGCATATCGCGCGTTTCGCTCGGTAGCGGGCCGCTGAGCGGCTAGGCCCGCACGACCGTCACGCCCGCTGCCTCGATCGGCTCGATCAGCGCCGAGTCGGTTTCCCGTTCGACCACGATGGTTTGCGCGAGCGCAAGCTCGCCGATCACGAACTGCGACGCCGCGCGCAATTTGGATTGCGAAGCAAGGACGACCGTCTCGCCGGCACGTCCGGCGAGTGCACGCTTGATCGCCGCTTCCTCGAAATCGCCGGTGCTCAGCCCCGCGACCGGATGGACGCCGGTCACGCCCATGAAGTACAGGTCCGCGTGGATACGCGAGATGCCTTCCATCGCCGCGGCGCCCACCGCGACGATCGAATGCTTGTACAACCGTCCGCCGATCAGGATCACATCGATCGACGGATGCGCGGCCAGCGCGACGGCGACGCTCGGGCTGTGCGTGACGATCGTCGCGCGCAGGTCGGGCGGCAACAGGCTGACGAGCAGCGCCGACGTCGTGCCGCCGTCGACGATCGCGACCTGACCGGGCGCGATCATCTGCGCGGCCCGATGGGCGATGCGCCGTTTTTCCGCGGTTTCGAGCGTCTCGCGCTGCGCGAACGGCGCGACGGCGGGTGACGCCGGCAGCGCGCCGCCGTGCACGCGTTGCAGCAGCCCTTCGGCCGCCAGTTCGCGCAGGTCGCGGCGGATCGTGTCCTCGGACACGCCGAATCGCCCGCTCAGCTCGATGGCCAGTACCTGGCCGTCGCGGGCGAGTGCGTCGAGGATGGCTTTCTTGCGTTGGGTCGTCAGCATCGGATTTGCACGAATTTTCTTGAAATTGCACGAATATGCACGTTACCATGGGCGCCGTCACATGTCGAATGGGAGGCCGCCATGGCCGCAACGCAGGACCGCGTGCGCATCGTCGATACGACGGTGCTGTCCGATGACTGGTATGTGCTGAAGAAGGTGACGTTCGATTTCCTGCGCCGTGATGGCACGTGGCAACGCCTGAGCCGCGAAACCTATGACCGCGGCAACGGCGCGACCATCCTGCTGCGCAACGCTGCGACGGGCGACGTGCTGCTCACGCGGCAGTTCCGGATGCCGGCGTTCGTCAACGGACACGACGGGATGCTGCTCGAAGCCGCGGCCGGCCTGCTCGACGACGCGACGCCCGACGCACGCATTCGCGCGGAAGCCGAAGAGGAAACAGGCTATCGCGTGCGCGGCGTGCGCAAGGTGTTCGAGGCGTTCATGAGCCCGGGCTCGGTGACCGAGAAGCTGCATTTCTTCGTCGGCGAATACGATGCGTCGCTGCGAACGGGCGACGGCGGCGGCATCGCGGAAGAAGGCGAGGATCTCGAGGTGGTCGAGATGCCGCTGCACGCGGCGCTGGATGCCGTCGAGCGCGGTGAAATCGTCGACGCGAAAACGATCATGCTGCTGCAGTACGTCGCGTTGCGGGAACCCGCTGGCGTGCGTATCGCGACTGCGTGATGCCGCGTCACGGTGCTCCAACGGGCGTAAGATCGCGCGATGCCCGTCCGGCACCGTTCGACGCCATCACCGCTCCATCATGCCGCTTTCCGATTCACCCGAATTACCGGATTCCCCCGGCCCCGACGATTCCAGCGCCGTTGGCGCGCAACTGCCGGCGCATCTTGTCGCTTCCGCCGTCGACGCGCTCGCGCGCGCCGATGCGCTGTTGGTGACGGCCGGCGCCGGCATCGGCGTCGATTCGGGGCTGCCCGATTTCCGCGGCACGGACGGCTTCTGGCGCGCGTATCCGGCGCTGCGCCATGAACGTTTCGAGTTCCACGAAATCGCGTCGCCGCAGGCGTTCCGCGCGCATCCGCAGCTTGCCTGGGGATTCTATGGGCATCGTCTCGCGCTCTATCGGGACACGGTGCCGCACGCGGGCTTCGCGATCCTGCGGCGCTGGATGGACGCGATGCCGAACGGCGGCTTCGTGCTGACGAGCAATGTCGACGGCCAATTCCAGAAGGCGGGTTTCGATCCGGCGCGCGTCGCCGAGATCCACGGGTCGATTCATTCGATGCAGTGCCTGCGACCGTGCTCGGACGACACCTGGGACGCCGCGCCGTTCACGCCCGACGTCGACGCAGCCGCGTGCCGGCTGGTCGGCGAGCTGCCGCGCTGCCCGCGCTGCGGCGGGGTGGCGCGGCCGAACATCCTGATGTTCGGCGACGATGGCTGGCTCGGCGAACGCTACGACGCGCAGGAGCGGGCGCTGCAGGACTGGATCGCACGGGCAGGATGGGTGACCGTCGTCGAGATCGGCGCGGGCACCGCGATTCCGACCGTGCGGCTGCTGAGCGAACGCCTCGGCGCCGACGTGATCCGCATCAACGCACGCGAGGCCCATGCGCGCCGCGCGGATGTGGTCGGGCTGAAGGGCGGCGCGCTCGCGACGCTGACCGCGCTCGACCGCGCATGGCGCGGCGGCTGAGCGCCGCGCGACGAACGGGCCGGCTGCCGCGCGGTTACGGCCGCGCGACGAGCGCCTGGACGAGCGCCGGCGCGATCGGCGAGCCGAGGCCCGTCACATGGTCGTAGCCGCCCGCCGCGTTGCGGACGCTGCCGCAATTCCCGTTGGATCCGGTCGCCACGTCGTGATAGTCGCTGCCGTAGGCGCCCGTGGCCCGACACCGCGCATGCCGACCGGCCGGCGGCATTGCCGTCGCGGCGCGATTCCGCATACAGTTCGGCGTGGGCCGCGTCCGCCATGCGGCCTCGTCAGCGAGGAGCTCCCTTGTTCTATTCGATCGTCGCGATCTTCGTCGGCGCCGGGCTCGGCGCGTTGCTGCGCTGGTTCCTGGCCCTTGCACTGAACGAATTCTTTCCCGCCGTGCCGCTCGGCACGCTTGCCGCGAACCTGATCGGCGGCTACGTGATCGGCGTGGCCGCCGTCGTATTTACCGCGCGCGTCGGGCTGCCGCCCGAGTGGCGGCTGTTCGTGATCACGGGCTTACTTGGCGGCCTCACGACGTTCTCGACCTATTCGGTCGAAGTGATGACGCACGCGGTGCAGGGCGAATTCGGATGGGCGATCGCGGTGGCTGCCCTACACTTGACTGGATCGTTCACGCTGACGGCGCTCGGCATGTGGACCGCGCGCGCGTGGTTCGCGGCGGCCTGAGCGCGCCGGCACCAGGAGGGTGCGATGGACAGGGTCTTCTTGCGCTTCTATGTGCACGAGCAGCACCGGCTGCACTGGAAGCCGCTATGGGAGTGGTTGCTGGAGGAAGGAAACCGGATGGGCGTCGCGGGCGGTTCCGCGTTCCGTGCGATGGCCGGCTTCGGCCGGCATCGCGTGCTGCACGAGGACCGCTTTTTCGAACTGCAGGGGTCGCTTGCGATCGAGGTCGAATTCATCGCCACCGAGGACGAGGCGCAGCGGTTGCTCGAGCGGCTGTCGCGCGAGAAGGTGCGCGTGTGCTACGC
Organism: Burkholderia sp. SIMBA_062; assembly: GCF_046534765.1. Taxonomy (NCBI): domain Bacteria; kingdom Pseudomonadati; phylum Pseudomonadota; class Betaproteobacteria; order Burkholderiales; family Burkholderiaceae; genus Burkholderia; species Burkholderia sp. SIMBA_062. The sequence goes on along the minus strand of NZ_JAWRYD010000034.1, from coordinate 56,181 downwards.
GATGATGCCGGCGCGCTTCGGCGTGATCGACACGCTCGCGGCGCCGCCGGCGCAGGGGCCGGCAGCGTAGCGCCGCGCGTCAGATGCCGAACATCGTCAGCGACACGGCGGCGCGCGTGACGACCATCAGCAGCACCTGCACGATCACGAACAGCAGGATCGGCGACAGGTCGATGCCGCCGAGGTTCGGGATCACGCGGCGCAGCGGGTTCAGGAACGGCGCGGTGAGCTGGTAGAGAATCGGCATGGCCGGCGAGCGCGGATTGAGCCACGACAGCAGAGCCATCAGGATCGTCATCCAGATCACGAGATTGAGCGCCCACTTCACGACGGTGAGCAGCGCCACCACGACGAGCGTCGCGATCACCGAGGCCGGATCGAAGCCGGCCATCACGACCATCAGCACCACATAGACGAGCGCGGTGAGCAGCGCGGCGACGACGCTCGCCCAGTCGATGCCGCGCACGCCCGCGATCACGTGGCGCAGCGGCAGCACGAGCCAGTTGGTCGCCTGCAGCACGGCCTGCGTGACGGGGTTGTACGGCGGCACGCGGACGGCCTGCATCCAGACGCGCAGGATCAGCGCCGCGCCGAACAGCGTGAAGAGGGTATTGAGCAGAAAACGGGCGATCTCGCCGAACATCGTTGGCATCCTTTTTTTACAGTCGAGTAGCGTGCGGCCGCCAACGCCGGATGGCGGCGCATCGGCCGACACCTTATCACGCCTCGTCGTGCGGCGGGGAGGGGTGCCCGGTCGTGCGCGCGAGCGACGTTTCGACGGCCTGCGCGAGCGCCGGCAGCGCGGCCGGCGGCGCGGCGCGCTTCGCCGCGAGCGCGACCGCGCGGCGGGTCATCAGCGCATACAGCGTCGCGTGATCACCGCCGCGCGCCTCGAGCAGCGCGAGCTGGCGCTCGACGATGCCGGTGTCGCCGCGCGACACCGGGCCCGCGAGTGCGTTCGCGAGGCCCTTGTCGCGTGCGGTCTCGATCGTGCCGGCGAGCATCGGCAGCAGCGCGCGCAGCGCGGCGGCCTCGTCGAAGCCGAGGCCGCGCCATAGCTCGACGGCTTCCGACAGCCCGCACAGCGCGAAGCTCGCCGCGTAATGCGCGGCCGCGTGATAGAGCATCCGGCCGCCGGCCGGAATCGACAGCGGATGGCAGCCGAGTGCGGCAGCAAGCCGCAGCAGGGTTGCGTGCAGCGCGCCGTCGGCTTCGAGCGTGACCGAGCAGCCGTCGATGCGGGCGAGATCGGCGTCCGTGCCGCCGAACAGGTAGAGCGGATGGAAGCCGCCGGTGGCCGCGCCTTGCCGTCTTGCCGGATCGAGCAACTCGACCGCCGACGCGCCGCTGCAGTGGACGAGCGCCTGGCCCGCCGCGCGTGCCGCGTCGAACCGCAGCGCCGCGGCGGTCGACGCGAGATGGTCGTCGGGGACGGTCAGGAAGATCAGGTCGGCGGCGTCGACCACCTGCTGCGGCGTGTCGACCGCCCGGCAGCCGTCGATGCGCGCGGCGAGTGCCGCGGCCGATGCCGCCGTGCGGCTCGCGATCGCGACGACCGGAAAGCCGGCCGCCGCGAAGCGCAGGGCGACGCAGCGCGCAAGGCGGCCGGCGCCGATGAAGCCGAGGCGGGGAGTGTCGGGGAGAGACATGACGGGGCACGAAGCGAAAACGGAGCAGCCGCCAGTATCGCAGGAATGACGGGCCGGGCGCAGACGGGCGGCGCCGGGGCGGGACGATCTGGACGCCGATGTTCGATGCGGGCGACCGGTCAATGCGGGCCGCGGTTGTTTTCTCCCCTCGATGACGACCGTCGCATCCGGCCCCAAATCGCCCCAGGCCCGCGTCGCTCTTGAATTGTCGGCGTCTTGTCTCGAATTTGTAATCGTTCATTACGGAAGCGCGCCGGCCGCGCTTACCGGATCCGGTAAGACTGACCGGACAGCGTGTCGCGATTTCACTGGTCGGACGGAATCGCGCGACCCGCAAGGGGACCCGCAGGTTTGCGCAGCGCGGCCGCACGCTGGCTGCACCCGCGTTGAATTGCAATTTGCAACAAATGCGCAATACACGAGAAGCGGGTTTTCGCTACATTGCTTCCATGCGACGTGCATGCCCGCCGTTGCCGACAGGGGCGCACAAATTACCGCTCCAGCAGGAGAATCGAAGTGAAAAAGCTCATTCCGTTCATCGCCGCCGCCGCGCTGGGCCTGGGTGCCGCAAGCGCCGCGCAGGCCCACGTGTCGATCGGGGTCGGCATTGGCGTCCCGGTCGCACCGGCATATCCGGTGTATGCAGCGCCGCCGCCTGTGTATTACGCGCCGCCACCCCCGCCGGTGTATTACGCACCGGCGCCCGCATACTATGCACCGCCCCCCGTGGTCGTCGGTGGCTACTACGGTCGTCCGTACTGGCGTCACGGTTATGGTGGCTGGGGTCACCATGGTTATTGGCGTCGTTGATGCAATAGTCCGCGCGGCCACCTGAGCGCACGCGGCAAAACGGCGCAACGTCCCTCGCGGGGCGTTGCGCCGTTTTTCATTTGACGCGCGGCCAGGCGAGTGGCCGGCGCGCGGCGGTCACACCGCGTGGACGATCAGGTCGCGATAGCCGCCCACGATCACGCTGTACGAGAAATACGCGAACAGCAGTGCCGACGCGACATGGCACGCGCGCATCAGCCCGGCGCCCGCGCGCTTGCGGCCCTGGCTCGCGAGCGTGCACATGAAGAGGGTCCACGCGAGGCCACCGAGGAAAAAGCCGGACAGGAACACCGACGCCGTCGCCGGCGTGGTCGCACCGGCTTTCGCGATCAGCGCGCCGCCGACCGCCGCGAACCACAGGATCGCGCTCGGCGACGACATCGCGAGCAGCATCCCGCGCACGAAGCTGCGCCGCGCGCTGGCCCGCGGCTGCGGCGTGTCGTTGGCGTCGCCTGCGTCGGCGCCGCCGGCGGGCGCGAGCGCTTCACGCGCCATCTTCCATGTGAGGAACAGCAGCACCGCGCCGCCGCCGATCCAGACGATCCAGCGCACGGCCTCGAACTGCAGCAGCACGGCCATGCCCGCGAGCGCGAGCGCCGCGTAGACGAGATCGCCGACGCACGAGCCGACGCCGAGCCAGAAGCCCGGCCGGAAGCCGTGCGACAGCGTCAGCGACAGCATCGCGACGTTGACGAGGCCGATGTCGAGACACAGCGATAGCGACAGGAAGAATCCGTCGGACATCATCGAGGCGGGGGCGAAGCTCATCGTCGTTCTTGCCGGATACGTTCAACGTGCGGACTTAGAGTCCGATCTCCTGCCAGAGGCGATCGACGCGCGCCTTCACGGCCGCGTCCATCTCGATCGGGCGGCCCCATTCGCGATTCGTCTCGCCGGGCCACTTGTTGGTCGCGTCGAGCCCCATCTTCGAGCCGAGGCCCGCGACAGGCGACGCGAAATCGAGATAGTCGATCGGCGTGCTGTCGACCATCACGGTGTCGCGCACGGGGTCGACGCGCGTCGTGATCGCCCAGATCACCTCGTTCCAGTCGCGGATGTTCACGTCCTCGTCGACGACCACGATGAACTTCGTATACATGAACTGCCGCAGGAAGCTCCACACGCCGAACATCACGCGCTTCGCATGGCCCGCGTAGCTCTTCTTCATCTGGACGATGGCCATCCGGTAGCTGCAGCCTTCCGGCGGCAGGTAGAAGTCGGTGATCTCGGTGAACTGCTTCTGCAGCAGCGGCACGAACACCTCGTTGAGCGCGACGCCGAGCACGGCCGGCTCGTCGGGCGGCTTGCCGGTGTAGGTCGAGTGATAGATCGCGTCGCGGCGCATCGTGATGCGCTCGACGGTGAACACCGGAAACCACTCCTGCTCGTTGTAGTAGCCGGTGTGGTCGCCGTACGGGCCTTCGAGCGCGTGCTCGTACGCGGCGGACGCGTTGCCGGCCGGACGCGGCGGTGCGCCGGCCGGCGCAGGGGCGGGTGTGCCTTGCTGCGGATGAATGAAGCCTTCGAGGACGATCTCCGCGCGAGCGGGCACCTGCAGCGTGTCGACGCCGGGCGTCAGGCACTTCGCGAGTTCGGTGCGGCTGCCGCGCAGCAGGCCGGCGAACTGGTACTCGGACAGCGAATCGGGCACGGGCGTCACCGCGCCGAGCGTCGTGGCCGGATCCGCGCCCAGCACGACCGCGACCGGATACGGCTTGCCCGGGTTCTGCAGCGCGAATTCGCGGAAGTCCAGCGCGCCGCCGCGATGCGCGAGCCAGCGCATGATCAGCTTGTTGCGGCCGATCAACTGCTGACGGTAGATGCCGAGGTTCTGGCGCGGCTTGTTCGGCCCGCGCGTGACCGTCAGGCCCCACGTGACGAGCGGCCCCGCGTCGCCGGGCCAGCAGGTCTGGATCGGCAGCTTGTGCAGATCGACGTCGGCGCCTTCCCAGACGATCTCCTGGCACGGCGGCGACGACACCGATTTCGGCGCCATGTCCCACACGGCCTTCGCGAGCGACAGCAGCTTGCCGGCGTCCTTCAGGCTCTTCGGCGGGTCCGGCTCCTTCAGCGCGGACAGCAGCCGTCCGAGGTCGCGCAGCGAGCCGAGCGCGGCGTCGTCGCCCGCATCGACGCCCATCCCGAGCGCGACGCGGCGTGGCGTGCCGAACAGGTTGCCGAGCACCGGAAACGCATTGCTGGGCGGCGCGTTGAACAGCAGCGCCGGGCCGCCGGCGCGCAGCACGCGGTCGCACAGCTCGGTCATTTCGAGCACGGGCGACACGGGCTGCGTGACGCGCCGCAGTTCGCCGAGCGCCTCGAGGCGCTGGATGAAATCGCGTAAGTCTTTGTATTTCATGAAGAAGGTCCGGGCCGCCCGCAAGGCGGGCAGCGATGGGCGGGCGCAGCGGCCGGCTGCGCCCCGAATCGATCGCCGATTTTACCCGGGCCGCCGCGCGCACGCCGGGCGGTGAAAAAAGTCGACCGCGCGCGGAGCCCCTACGGCAGGGGGCTCGCGATCTGAAGGGCGATTCAAAATTACTTTTTGTTATAATTTCGATGTTTTATAGTGTTGACGATCTATAAAACCCTGCTAGAATCCGCTCACATTGGCTGCAGGGTAAAAGGCTTCGAGCCGCCAATCACCGATCTTTGACGCAGCGCGTCACCGTCCGCCGACACCTGCACGGCGTATTCGACGGCTTTTGTCGTAGTCCCAGCCAGCGCTACTACACGCTGGTTTTTTGCGTGGGTGCCACCGCGTATGCCCGCCTCGCCCAATGTGCGAAGGTGCCGGCCCTCTTACACCGTGGCCTCGAACGGTACTTATACCGTTTCCCCGATGCTTGCGCGTCCCAACCAAGGCGCGCGGCGTCGTGATTCCGCGGCGCGTTTTCTGTCTCGCCATCGAGCTGAGCGAGCCGCACGAGTCATGTTCATGGGAGATGATCTGAATGAACGCTTGGTTATCGTGGCGTCCCAATGAGCAGCATGCGCAATTCGTGCGCGACATGCTGCGTCGCGGGACGCGTGTCAGTCACCATTTATTCAGCGTTGTCGGCTGTTTCGCTGTCGCGATCGCACTGGCCCTGTGGCTGCTGCCGACCGTGCGCGGGAACATCGCGGCGAAGCTGATGCCGGTCGTGTCCGCGGCCGTGCAGGCCGGTCCGGCCCGCTTGCTGACCGGTCATCCGCTGCCGAACTTCGCGCCTGCCGGCGCGCAGCCGCAGCAGGAAGACGCCCCCGAAACGGATGCGCTCGCCGTCGGTCTCGACGTCGCACCGGAAACCGCCGCGCAGAACGATGCGTCCGATCCGGCCCGCAACGGCCCGTCGCCCGTCGCGCTCGCGAAACGAATCCCGACCCAGCGGGTTCCGGCCGATGCGCGCGACGATCGTGCGCTCGCGTCGAACCGTGAACAGGCGCTCGTCGCCACCTACCTGTCGCGCCGTTACCGGGTCGCGCAGGAGCCGCTCGGCCAGCTCGTCAAGGCTGCGTTCCAGACCGGTCGCGACGTCGGCCTCGATCCGCTGCTGCTGCTGTCCGTGATGGCGATCGAATCGGGCTTCAACCCGTACGCGGAAAGCGGCGTCGGCGCGCAGGGCCTGATGCAGGTCATGTCGAAGGTCCATTCCGACAAGTTCGAATATTTCGGCGGTACCGACACCGCGCTGCAACCGCTCGCGAACCTGCAGGTCGGCGCGCTGGTGCTGAAGGACTGTATCGCCCGCGGCGGCTCGCTCGCGAACGGCCTGCGCATGTACAACGGCTCGACGAACCCGGACGACACCGCTTACGGCTCGAAGGTCATGGCCGAGCGCGCCCGCCTGCGCGACGTCGCGCATGGCCGCAGCGTGCCGATCAATGCGCCGGCCCAGCCGTCGAAGCCGATCGTGACCGCGTCCGCGACGGCAGCCGCAGGGGGCGCGAAGCGCGTGCACGCGACGCTGGACGCCGCGCAGCCGATCGCCGCGAAGGGTGCCGCCGTGCCGAAGGGCGCGCCGCAGCAGGACGACGCCAGCGTCGACACCGCGAAGTCGCACGGCGACCACTCGGAACTCGGCGCGTAACGTCACGCGGTTCCAGCCGGACCCAAGCAAAAAGGCACCCGATCCGGGTGCCTTTTTGCATTTTGCGCGGCCGCAAGGGCGCCCGCACCGGCCGGGACGCCCGGCCGGACGTCAGTGCTGGCCGAACAGGGCCGCCAGCCGCTCAACGGCCTCTTCGAGGCGTGTGTACGCGGTCGCATAGGACAGCCGGATATAGTCGCGCGGCGCATGAACGCCGAAGTCCATGCCCGGCACCAGCACGACGCCCGCGTCGTGCAGCATCGCCTGCGTGAGCGCCGCGCTGTCGCCGGCCGCCGGATGGGCGACGCCGCCACAGTGTGCATACACGTAGAACGCGCCGTCCGGCATCACGGGTACCGTGAAGCCGAGCCGTTCGAGCGCTGGCGCGATGAAGTCGCGGCGACGCTTGAATTCGAGGCGGCGCGCTTCGTAGATGTCGAGCGCCGCCGGTTCGAAGCACGCGAGCGCCGCGTGCTGCGCGAGCGCGGACGGGCAGATGAACAGGTTCTGCGACAGCTTTTCGAAGGTGCCGACGAGCGACGGCGGCACGACCAGCCAGCCGAGTCGCCAGCCGGTCATGCTGAAATACTTCGAGAAGCTGTTCACGGTGACGACATCGTCGCCGAACGACAGCGCCGACACGGGCGCCGCGTCGTAGCTGAGCCCCTGGTAGATCTCGTCGACGATCGTGAAGCCGCCACGGGCGCGCACGGCTTCGACGATCCGCTTCAGCTCGTCCGGCTCGAGCGACGTGCCGGTCGGGTTCGACGGCGACGCGAGCAGCACGCCGCGCGTGCGGCTGCCCCAGCGCGTGCGGACGTCGTCCGCGGTGAGCTGGAAGCGGGCTTCCGGGCCGCTCGGCACGAGCACCGGGCGGCCTTCGGCCGCCGCGACGAAGTGCCGGTTGCATGGGTACGACGGGTCGGGCATCAACACCTCGTCGTCGCGGCCGACGAGCGCGAGGCAGGCGAGCAGCAGCGCGGCCGACGCGCCGGCCGTCACGACGATCCGCTCGGGGCTGATCGTGAGGCCGTAGGCGCGGGCGTAGTGCGCGGCGATCGCTTCGCGCAGCGGCGTGATGCCGAGCGCGCTCGTGTACTGCGTGACGCCGCGGCGCAACGCGGCCGCGGCCGCCTCGACCACGGGCTCCGGCGCGGTGAAGTCGGGTTCGCCGATGCCCATGTGGATAACATCGCGCCCGGAGGACTCGAGCCGCTGTGCCTCCTTCATCAGTTCCATCACGTAGAAGGGCTGGATCGCGTCGACGCGTGCGGCGAGCGTGACGAGCGAATCGGCGGTGGTATTCATCGGTCGGGCGGGGCGAGGAAGGGGAGGAAGAATGAAAAACGGGCGCTTGCGCGCCCGTGTACAAATGGAATCAGCCGTTGCGGCGCGCCTGCGTTTCGGCGGGGCGCAGCTTCGCGGCGAGCTTGTCGAGCACGCCGTTGACGTACTTGTAGCCGTCCGAGCCGCCGAACGTCTTCGCGAGTTCGACCGCTTCGTTGATGATCACGCGGTACGGCGTTTCGACATGATGCGTGAGCTCGAACGTCGCGATCAGCAGCACAGCGCGTTCGACCGGCGACAGCTGGTCGACCGGGCGGTCGAGCGACGGCGTGAGGGCTTCGATGAGCGTCGCATGCTCGCGAATCACGCCGTGCAGGATGGCGTCGAGCAGCTCCTTGTCGGCCTTGTCGTAACCGAGCGCGCCGCGCAGTTGCGCGTCGATCTCGCCGGGGGCCGCGTTCGACAGCAGCCACTGATACAGGCCCTGCGTTGCCAGCTCGCGCGATTGTCGGCGGGCGCTCTTCTTCATGCGCGCTCCTCTTCGTCTTCTTCGTCTTCTTCTTCGTCCTCGTCGTCGCCGAGCTGGTCGAGCGCCATCGTCAGGTTCGCCATCTCGACCGCGACGCGGGCGGCGTCACGACCCTTTTCTGTCATGCGCGCGACGGCCTGCTCGTCGTTTTCGGTCGTCAGGACCGCGTTCGCGATCGGCAGGTTGAAGTCGAGGCCGATGCGGGTGATGCCCGCGCCGCTTTCGTTCGACACGAGCTCGAAGTGGTACGTCTCGCCGCGGATCACCGCGCCGAGCGCGATCAGTGCGTCGAACTGGCCGCTTTCCGCGAGCTTCTGCAGCGCGAGCGGGATTTCCAGCGCGCCGGGCACCGACACGAGCAGCACGTCTTCACCGGAGACGCCGAGGCGCTCGAGTTCTTCGACGCATGCATCGGCCAGGCCGTTGCAGACGGGTTCGTTGAAGCGGGATTGCACGATGCCGATACGCAGGCCGTCGCCTTCGAGATTCGGTTGATATTGTCCGATTTCCATGATCTGTCCGTGGTGTGGATGAACGGTTATAGGGCGAAAGCGCCGTGGCGGGTTACGCGTGGGACGCCGGGCAGGACTTGGCTTCGCCGCCGGGCATCGGAATGAAGCCCGTGACTTCGAGGCCGTAGCCGGACATGCTGCCCAGCTTGCGCGGATTCGACAGCACCTGCATCTTGCCGACGCCGACGTCGCGCAGGATCTGCGCGCCGATGCCGAACGTCTTGAAATCGACCGGCCGGCGCTTCAGCGCAGCGGCCTTTTCTTCCTCGTCGAACGCCTTGAAGACGTCGATCAGATGTTCCTTCGTGTCGCCGCAGTTGAGCAGCACGATCACGCCGAGGTCGCGTTCCGCGATGTCGCGCATCGCGGCGTCGAGCGTCCACGAGTGCGTCGAGATGCTCGTCTCGAGCAGGTCGAGGACCGACAGCGGCTCGTGCACGCGCACGGGCGTATCGACGTCGGGCGACGGCGTGCCGCGCACCAGCGCGATGTGCGGCGAGCCGCTCGGCTGGTCGCGGTACAGCACCGCGCGGAACGTGCCGTGCGCGGTCTGCATCGTGCGCTCGGCGATCCGCTCGATGATCGATTCGGTGCGGCTGCGGTAATGGATCAGGTCGGCGATCGTGCCGATCTTCAGGTTGTGCTCCTTCGCGAACTCGAGCAGGTCGGGCAGGCGCGCCATCGTGCCGTCGTCCTTGATGACCTCGCAGATCACCGCGGCCGGCGTGAGCCCGGCGAGCGCAGTGAAGTCGCAGCCGGCCTCGGTGTGGCCGGCGCGCACGAGCACGCCGCCCGGCTGCGCCATGATCGGGAACACGTGGCCCGGCTGCACGATGTGCTCGGGGCGCACGTCGTGCGCGACCGCCGTGGCGATCGTGTGCGCGCGGTCGGCGGCCGAGATGCCGGTCGTCACGCCTTCGGCCGCTTCGATGCTGACCGTGAACGCGGTGCCGTACTGGGTGCCGTTGCGGTAGGTCATCAGCGGCAGGTGCAGCTGCTTGCAGCGTTCCTGCGTCAACGTCAGACAAATCAGGCCGCGGCCGTACCTGGCCATGAAGTTGATCGCTTCCGGCGTGACGAATTCGGCGGCGATCACGAGGTCGCCTTCGTTTTCGCGGTCTTCTTCGTCGACCAGGATCACCATCCGGCCGGCTTTCAACTCCGCGATGATGTCGAGCGTGGAGGCGAGCGTCATAAGGGGGCGAGAAAGAGGAAAGTGCGTATTTTACGCCAGCCGGACCGCGTTTCGGCTGGCGCCGGCTGCGCGGCCGGCGAGCACCCCGGAAAGCGGTGCGACCGGCCGGCGACGCGCGCCTGCCCGGGCCGCCGCCGCCCGCCCGAGGACGGCCGGCCGCGGCTCGGCCGGGGCGCGGCCGAGCGTCACGCGTGCTCGTTGCGGCCGCCGAGGTAGTCGAGCTTGCCGAGTTCGACGCCGCTGTGGCGCAGGATGTCGTATGCGGTCGTCACGTGGAAGAAGAAGTTGGGCAGCACGAAGTTCAGCAGGTACGACTGCCCGGTGAACTCGATCGGGCCGACGCGCATCTTGAGCACGATCTGGCGCGCTTCGCTGCCGTCGATCTGCGCGGCGTCGAAGCTCTTCAGATAGTCGATCGTCTTCTGGATGCGCGCATGCAACTCGTCGAACGTCTGCTCGACGTCGGGATAGCTCGGGATGTCGACGCCGGCGAGCCGCGCGGCGCAGCCCTTGGCCGTGTCGGTCGCGATGTACACCTGACGAACGAGCGGCAGCATGTCCGGATAAAGGCGCGCGCCGATGAACACCGGCGGGTCGATCTGCTTCTCGGCCGCATGCGCCTGCGCCTTGCCGAGGATGTGCTGCAGGTTGGTGAGGCCGCGGATGAGGACGGGCAGCGAAGCCTGGTACATCGAGATGGACATGGGACGACTCCTGGAGGAAAAGGGGCAGCCGGTACGCGGCGCGCCGTGTGTCGCGGCGCCGAAACCGCTGCCGTTGCATCTTAGCGCGACGCGATGACCCGTGCGCGTCGTTGGCCGTCAGGCCAGGTGTCGGGGCGAACCGCCGCCACCATTTCCTGTCCTGGGGCAGCGCCCCCCGCAATCAGTCCTGATGCACGCCCTGCGATGCCGACAGCATCCGCTCGACATACCGCGCGATCATGTCGATTTCGAGATTGACCTTGTCGCCGGCCTTCACGTGGCGCAGCGTCGTGACCTCGACCGTATGCGGGATCAGGTTGATCGAGAATTCGCAGCCGTCCGCGCGATCGTCGACCGTGTTGACGGTCAGGCTCACGCCGTTGACCGTGATCGAGCCCTTGTATGCGAGATAGCGGCCGAGCTCGCGCGGCGCGACGATCCGCAACTCGTGCGATTCGCCGACCGGTGCGAACCGCGTCACGGTGCCGAGGCCGTCGACGTGGCCCGACACGATGTGCCCGCCGAGCCGGTCGTGCGCGCGCAGCGCCTTCTCGAGGTTCACTTCGCCCGGTTGCGCGAGGCCGACCGTGCGGTTCAGGCTTTCGCGCGACACGTCGACGTCGAAGCCGGTTTCGGTCTTTTCGATGACCGTCATGCATGCGCCCTGGATTGCGATGCTGTCGCCGAGCGCGACATCGGCCAGGTCGAGCCCACCGGCCTGCACCGTCAGCCGCACGCCCGCGTCGGGCGACGCGCCGAGCGGGTTGATCGATTCGATGCGGCCGACGGCCGCGACAATTCCGGTAAACATCGTGACGGCTCCGTTCAGTGGGTGGCGGCAGGCGGCGCGACGCGCGCGAGAATCCGCAGATCGTCGCCGATCCGCTCGACGCTGTGGAACGCGAGCCGCGTGCGCGCGTCGAGGCTCGCCGGCGCGGCGAGGTCGAACATGCCGGCCGCGTCGCTGCCGAGCAGGCTCGGCGCGAGATAGACGAGCAATTCGTCGACGCACTGCTCGCGCAGCAGCGAACCGTTCAGCTTGTGGCCGGCCTCGACGTGCAGTTCGTTGACGCCGCGCGCGCCGAGCGCTGCCAGCATCGCGGGCAGGTCGACCTTGCCGTGCGCATTTGCGAGCGGCACGATTTCCGCGCCGCGCGACTTCAGCACGTTCGCGCGCACTTCGCCGGCCGCATCGAGCCGGCCGCAGAAGATCAGCAGCGGCGCACCTTCGAGCAGGCGCGCATCGAGCGGCAGGTCGAGGCGGCTGTCGACCAGCACGCGTTGCGGCTGACGCGGCGTGTCGATGCCGCGCACCGTCAGCAGCGGGTTGTCCTCGCGCACCGTGCCGATCCCGGTGAGGATCGCGCATGCGCGCGCGCGCCATGCGTGGCCGTCGAGGCGCGCGGCCTCGCCGGTGATCCACTGGCTTTCGCCGGACGGCAGCGCGGTGCGTGCGTCGAGCGACGCGGCCGTCTTCATCCGCACCCACGGGCGGCCGCGCGTCATCCGCGACACGAAGCCGATGTTCAGTTCGCCCGCTTCGTTCGCGAGCAGCCCGCAGCGCACGTCGATGCCCGCGTCGCGCAGCATCCCGAGGCCGCGCCCCGATACCTGCGGGTTCGGGTCTTCCATCGCCGCGACGACCTTCGCGACGCGCGCGTCGATCAGCGCGTTCGCGCACGGCGGCGTGCGGCCGAAGTGGCTGCACGGCTCGAGCGTCACGTATACGGTGGCGCCGGCGACGTCATGGCCGCGCGCACGCGCGTCCTTCAGCGCCTGCACCTCCGCGTGGTCCTGGCCGGCCGGCTGCGTGAAGCCTTCGCCGATGACGTTGCCGTCCTTGACGATCACGCAGCCGACGCGCGGGTTCGGCGCGGTCGTATACATGCCGCGCGCCGCGAGCGTCAGCGCGCGCTGCATGTGGGCGAAATCGGTATCCGAGAACATGCGCGGTTCCGGTCAGGCGGCGAGGGCCGCGAATGCGCGGCGTGCGGCCGCGAGCGTCGCGTCGATCACCGCGTCGTCGTGCGTGCTCGACACGAAGCCGGCCTCGTACGCGGACGGCGCGAAGTACACGCCTTCGTCGAGCATCAGGTGGAAGAAGCGATTGAAGCGCTCGATGTCGCTCTTCGTGACTTCCGCGAAGCTGGTCGGCACGCGCTCGGCGAAGTACAGGCCGAACATCGCGCCGATCGAGTCGGCCGCGAACGGCACGCCGGCCGCGCGCGCTTCGGCCGCGAGGCCGTCGGCGAGGCGCTTCGTCTGCGCGGTGAGCGCGTCGTAGAAGCCCGGCGCCTGGATCAGCTGCAGTGTCTTCAGGCCGGCCGCGACCGCGATCGGGTTGCCCGACAGCGTGCCGGCCTGGTACACGCCGCCGAGCGGCGCGAGGTGGGCCATGATGTCGCGGCGGCCGCCGAACGCGGCGGCCGGCATCCCGCCGCCGATCACCTTGCCGAGGCAGGTGAGGTCCGCCGTGATCCCGTAGTGTTGCTGCGCGCCGCCGAGCGCGACGCGGAAACCGCACATCACCTCATCGAAGATCAGCACGGCGCCGTGCTTCGTGCACAGCGCGCGCAGCGCGTTCAGGAATTCGGGCGTGCCGCGCACGAGGTTCATGTTGCCCGCGACGGGCTCGACGATCACCGCGGCGATTTCATCGCCGAACGCGCCGAACGCTTCTTCCAGCGCGGCGACGTTGTTGTATTCGAGGACGGTCGTGTGCTTCGCGATGTCGGCGGGCACGCCGGCCGACGTCGGATTGCCGAACGTCAGCAGGCCCGAGCCGGCCTTGACCAGCAGGCTGTCTGCGTGGCCGTGGTAGCAGCCCTCGAACTTGACGATGCGACTGCGGCCGGTGAAGCCGCGCGCGAGACGCAGTGCGCTCATCGTGGCCTCGGTGCCGCTCGACACCATCCGCACCTGTTCGATCGACGGCACGAGCTTGCAGATTTCCTCGGCGATCTCGATTTCCGCCTCGGTCGGCGCGCCGAACGAGAAGCCGTCGGCGAGCACGTTCTGCACGGCCGACAGCACTTCCGGGTGGACGTGGCCGACGATCATCGGGCCCCACGAGCCGATGTAGTCGATGTACTGCTTGCCGTCGGCATCCCAGAAGTACGGGCCCTGTGCGCGCGACACGAAGCGCGGCGTGCCGCCGACCGAACGGAAGGCGCGCACCGGCGAGTTGACGCCGCCCGGAATGGTCTTCTGGGCGCGTTCGAAGAGGATCTGATTGTTGGACATGAGCGAAACCTGCGAGAGAAGGGTGCGGGGCCTGTGCACGGGCCGCGGCGCCTGGGCGGAACTGTCCGTCCGATTGTACCGGAGACGCGCAGGCCCGGCCGGCCGGGCGGTCCGCGGCCTTTCGGCGCGTGGGGACGGGCGTGCGGGAACGGCGAGTGCGGGCCGAATCCGGCTCCGATCCGCTTATCGCGGCGACTTGCGCTTGCCGGTCAGTTCGGCCCAGCGTTTTTCCAGCGGGCCTTCGACCATCGGCTTGATGGAGGTGCCGGAGCTCTGCGCATCCCAGGTCTGCACCGAGTACGGATGCACGCGCAGCGCGTCGCGCGGGATCACGACGTCCTCGTGGGCGTCGACCAGCCAGTCGTAGACGAAGTCGATGCACAGCCGGTACCCGCGCCGGGTCGCCGGATCGGGCACCTCGTAAGGCGAGCGCGTCACGTAGCCGGAGCCGAACACGCCCTTCGGCTCCTTCGCGACGCGGTGCAGGAACACACGGTCGCCCGGCAGGATGCCGCGTGCGAAGCCGCAGCCCCACACGTCATGCACTGCCTCGCCGGCCTTCACGCGCGCGGCGGCGTCGGGCAACTCGGGCCACGGCCATTTCTTGGGGCTCCAGATCAGCAGGAAAGCGGTCATCGGTTCGGTCGTCGTGTCGATTTGGTCAGACGAGAAAAACGCGGAGCAGCAAGCTTAATCGAATCCGCACGCGAGCTCGCGCGACACTGGCCGTGCGCGCGCTTGCCGGCTGTGCGCGGCACATGCGCCGGCGGCACGCGAAAAAGTTGCGCGTACAATCATGGGCCTGAGCGCCGTCCGCGGCGCGGCCTCCCGTCTTCACCGCCACGCGCGCCCCGATGCGCGCGGGCCTCCATTGCGGATACCCATGTCCCACGTCGTCCGGCGCCGGCCCGATGCCCGGCTGATCCTGTTGCTCGGCGCGCTCGCCGCCTGCGGGCCGATTGCCACCGACATGTACCTGCCGAGCCTGCCGTCGATCGCCGCCGGTTTCTCCGTGAGCCCCGGCGCCGCCCAGCGCACGCTGACGAGTTTCATGGCCGGCTTCTCGATCGGCATGCTGCTGTACGGTCCGCTGTCCGATACGTGGGGCCGCCGCCCGGTGCTGCTCGGCGGCATCGCGCTGTTCACGCTCGCGAGCATCGGCTGCTTCGTGTCGGGCTCGATCGACATGCTGATCGTCGTGCGCTTCCTGCAGGCGCTCGGCGCGGGCGCGGCGTCGGTGCTCGCCCGCGCGATCGCGCGCGACGCGCACGAGCCGACCGACGCGGCGAAGGTGCTGTCGATGGTCGCGATCGTCACCGCGGTCGGGCCGCTGCTTGCGCCGCTGATCGGCGGACAGATCCTGCGTTTCGCCGGCTGGCGCGGCGTGTTCGTCGTGCTGGCGGCGTTCGGCGCACTGTGCGCGGCGACCGCGTACCTGCGCGTGCCCGAAACCTGGCCGAAGGAGCGGCGCAAGAGCGCGGCCGTGCTCGCATCGTTCGCGTCGTACGGGCGCATCCTGTCCGATCCCGTTGCGTGGGGGCACATGCTGTGCGGCGGGATGGCGTTCGCGGCAATGTTCGCGTACATCACCGCGACGCCGTTCGTGTACATCGAGTATTTCCACGTGTCGCCGCAGCACTACGGGCTGCTGTTCGGGCTGAACGTCGTCGGGATCATGATCGGCAACTTCGCGAACACGCGGCTCGTCGGCCGCATCGGCTCGCTGCGGCTCATTTCTGCCGCATCGCTCGTGAGCTGCATCGCGTCGCTCGCGGTCGCGCTCGTCGCGCTGACGGGGTGGGGCGGGCTGTGGTCGATCGTCGTGTGCCTGTTCTTCGTGGTCGGCGTGGTCGGGATCCTGTCCGCGAACTGCACGACCGACCTGATGCATCGCTACCCGCACAACGCGGGCGCGTCGGCGGCCGTGTTCGGTGCGATGCAGCTCGCGCTCGGCGCGCTCGCGAGCGTCGCGATCGGCGCACTCGCGGACGGCACGCCGTTCGCGATGGGCGTGACGATCGGTGTGTCGGGCGTGCTGTGTTTCGCCGGGCGCTATCTCGTGCTGCGCTGGCATGGCCGGCCGGTGAAAGCGGGGGCTTGATCCGCTTGGCGGGACAGGCGGGCGAGGGGACCGCGAATGCGTGAACGCGCCGCGCCCGCGATTTGCTTTTGATCGCCTCGCGGGCAGCCCCGGCGCGTCGAACAGCAATTTCGCGGTGTCGGGGCGTGCGTGCAGTCAAATGTCGGCCACGCATTTGACTGCTCACGTCCGCGTCACCTGGAACGGCCAGACGAACGATCGTCGAGTTCGTAGCTTCGCTTTGGGTTGATCACAAACCGCTTGGCTTGGGCGTCGAGTTCCTTGCTGTGGTACAGATCCAGGCATTTCAAAAAATCGAACCTCACGCCTTTGATTTCGGATTCGACGATCGGATTGCGGTAGTCTCGTGCAAGAAAGCGATTGACCAGCGATTTGCCCGCGTCGGGGTTCCGTTCCAGATCGAAGTCGGTCCAGTCCATCAGTGCACTGGCGCTGCTTCCCGCGTCCATCGTAGCGGACGGTTCATTCCGATAAGCGGTCGCGACGCATTCGGCGAGCACCATGTCCTTATAGTTCTGCGCGTAGGTTCGGGCGCGAGCGTGCGGCGACGACGTTGTATCTGTTGCATGGCCCGATTGTGCCGCCAACGTCAGTGCCGAAAATATCACACACCGGAGCAGCGGATTTTGTCTCATGGCAGACTCCAGAGGTGTACACAGATCCAGCACGTCGCCTAAAAAATAAACCGGTCTATTTGGCGAGGTGCAATCAGCGCGGCAGACTTTCCAAGCGCTGATTGTTCCACTCTCCATCCAAAATAGCCTGATAGAGCATGCCTAGAGTCAGTGGCACTTTGTCATATTTTTCGCGGCGTTTTCTGGAGAAAGCCATCCGCGCCACTTCAATCAAGCTAAAGCCCTCTCCTGAGAAGTAGCGATTGAACTCAAAATCTCCAACTCGCACCGGAAATTTATCGAAGAAGCTCTCCATAAACTCGACCGCATCGTCGCCAGTGATATCCAAATCACCCTCGACGGCATGACCTTTTGTGAGAATTTTTTTGGGGCTAACACCGGCCTCCCTTCTCACAAAATCCTCAAACTCGTTCCATGTAAACTGGCTCATCAGAACACCTTGTCCTCGGGCTTAACAAGCGCGTTATAGCGCGACACGGAACGAATGCTGATCATCGTGACATTGTTGGCAGCAATGACCCAGCCAACGACAGGAACCGCGCGCCCAACGAAAACCCCAATGTTTCTTACCAGAATGAACCTCAAGCGCTTAACGCTGGCGTTGGTCAGCGTTGGGAGGATCTTCTTCTTCAAATCGTAGTCAAGATACTTGCGACTCAATATCGACGCAACAGAAGTACCTGGCGTGGTACCAAAGGGCTTTGCTCGTGTTGGCATCCAGTTTTGACCGGCCGCAATGGCAACCACTGCTGCTACATCGTCAACACCAAGCTCCTTGCATGTCTCATCGATAAAGACGAGGAAAAACAGCTCCATTGGCGTGAGATCTCGATGTGCACCAAAGTCATAGGTATTGTTCATTATAGTATTCCTCTCTCAGGCTCTCGACGAGGCTGAAATCTCGAAGAGCACGATCCCCCGCCTATCGTCCAGGGTGCTGCCTCCCAGCGAAGGCGGGAATTTGATCACTTCTGCTTTGCCCCATCGCTGGATATTGGTGGGCACGTTGCCCCCAATCGTTCGCGTAACTTTCTCCGCGGAATTTATCGGCGCGTAAATGCGCATTGCTGCTGCCCATACGGCTGAAAAACGTGGTCTAGGCATATCCCTCTCCGCAAACTGGATGAACGTGATGCTGTCGATGCCAATCGGGGTTCTGTGAGAAACGCGCTATTTCTCGCATCGGACCGGGATGGCGGCATCACGCGGAGTGAAGGAAGTTACCGAGCCTGGGCAACTGCTGACAATTGGACTCGTTCGAAAATGGGAGTGTGTACGAACGTATGACGTCACGCGCAGCCCTCGGCAGACGGCATCATCGATGCCTGCCGGGCCGCTGTCGTGCGGGGCGGTGCCGCTCATGCAAAAACACCCCGAACGCCGGGCCTGAATCCAGCGTTCGGGGTGTCGTGGATCGACGGCGTTTCGCCGAAGCGTCAATCCCGCGCGACGTCCTTCGCCGCCGGCGAAGCCCCATGACTCAACCAGTCGAGCACGTCGGCCGTTTCGTCGTCGCTCGCCCGTGCGCGCGCCTGCGCGACGGCCTCCGGCAACTCGCCGTTGGTCGACGCGCGACGGATCGCGACGCCGACCGCGAGGACATCGATCATCAGCAGATGAAGGACGCGCGAGATCATCGACAGTTGCGACTCGCGCATCTCGATGTGGTCGGTCTCGAGCGCGACGGTCGCGCGCTTCGCGAGCGGCGTGTTGCTCGACGTGATCGCGATCACCTTCGCACCGGCCTGCATCGCGACCTCGAGCACGCGCAGCAACTCGGGCGCGCGTCCCGACTTCGACACCGCGACGATCACGTCGCCCTTGCCGAGCAGCGCGGCCGACGCGGCCTGCATGTACAGGTCGCCGTACGCGATCGTCGGAATCCCGAAGCGGAAGAACTTGTAGTGCGCGTCCTGCGCGACGATGTTCGAGTTGCCGAGCCCGTAGAACTCGATGCGGCGCGCGCCGTTCAGGATCTCGATCGCATTCTCGACGTGCTCGAAGTTCAGGTGTTCGCGCAGCTGCAGAATCGCGGACACCGTGTTGTCGAGCACCTTCGCGCCGAAGTCGGTGGCCGTGTCGCCGAGATGCACCTGGCTGTGGCTCATCGGAATCGTGCCGGTGAGGCCGGTCGCGAGCTTCAGCTTGAAGTCCGACAAACCCTGGCAGCCGAGCGAGCGGCAGAAGCGGATCACCGTCGGCTGGCTCACGTCCGCCTTGCGCGCGATGTCGACGATCGGGTCGTTGATGATCGAGCGCGGATGGTTCAGCGCGAGATCGGCGACGCGGCGCTCCGCCGGTGTCAGCGCGTCGCGCATCTGGCGAATCCGCTCGAACACCGCCGACGACGCGCCGCCCGAACGGTTCGACAACTGCTCCGCGAGAATCGCCGACACGCCGAGGAACGCCGGATATTCGGCGGTGATCAGGTAGGTCGGGATGTTCTGCAGATAGTGCGTGAAACGGCCCTTCGCCTCGAAGCGCGCGCGGAACGACGAGCGCGTGAACAGTTCGCCGAGCTTCAGCGCGACGCCGCCGCCGATATAGACGCCGCCGAGCGCGCCGAGCGTGAGCGCGACGCTGCCCGCGAACGCGCCGAGAATCCCGCAGAAGCATTCGACCGCCTCGAGCGCGAGCGCTTCGCCCGCGTGG
Source organism: Burkholderia sp. SIMBA_062 (assembly GCF_046534765.1). Classification (NCBI taxonomy): domain Bacteria; kingdom Pseudomonadati; phylum Pseudomonadota; class Betaproteobacteria; order Burkholderiales; family Burkholderiaceae; genus Burkholderia; species Burkholderia sp. SIMBA_062. Next base: position 36,773 of record NZ_JAWRYD010000034.1, on the reverse strand, counting down.
GCGCGCTCGACGATCTCGACCGTGTCGACGTTCGCGGCGACGCGCTTCTTGTCGCGCGCGGCGAGCGCACGATAGATGATCTCCATGCCGGGGCCGGCGCACACGCGTTCGAACGACACGTGCGGAAACTTCTTGCGCGCGTACTGCAGCACCAGATCCTCGCGCTCGTCTTGCGGCGCGAACGATGCGTGGCCGCCTTCGCTGCCGAGCGCGATCCAGCGATCGTCGGCCGGAATCAGGCCGGATACGCCCAGGCCGGTGCCGGGCCCGAGCAGCCCGATCACGCTGTTCTGGCGGCGCGTGCCGCCGCCGATCTGCACGCGCTGCGCATCGGTGAGGCCGGGCAGCGCCATCGCGAGCGCGGTGAAGTCGTTGACGACGAGCAGCGTGTCGAAGCCGAGCGCGCGGCGCGTCGCCTCGATCGAGAAGCTCCAGTCGTGATTGGTCATCGTGACCTGGTCGCCGTCGACCGGGTTCGCGATCGCGATCGCCGCGTGGTTCACGCGGCTGATCTTCACGTCCTTCAGATACTTGCGGATCGCGTCGGTGATCGTCGGATAGTCGGCGCCGGGATAGACGCGGATCTGCGTGATCTCGCCCGGGCCGGTTTCCAGCGCGAAACGCGCGTTGGTGCCGCCGACGTCCGCGAGCAGGCGCGGGCCGTCGGCATGCTGGGCCGCGACGACAGCCTTACTTTGCGCACCAGTAGACATCGAGCTTGGTCCCCTTGTCGTTGGCCAGGTGGGAAATCGCGTTCTTCTGCAGCGTGGCGGCCGCGGCGTCGAGCACGTCGCGTTTGCGGCTGCCCGCGATCAACAGGAAGAGCTGGTCGACGTGCTTCAGCGCATCGAGCGAAAAGCTCACGCGCGCATGCGGCGCGGCGCCGGGATGCACGGCGACGAAGCGCTCGGGCGTCGTGATCGCGTGGTCCCATTCGGGCGCGTCCGCGAAGATCGACGCGGTGTGGCCGTCCTCGCCCATGCCGAGCACGGCGACGGTCGGCACGCGGTAGTCGGCGTTCGCGTTCAGCGCGGCGACGTGCGCATCGAGCGTGCTGCGCGTGTCGACGAGCGGCAGGAAGCGGGCAGGGGCCGCCGCGTGTTGCAGCAGCGTGTCGCGCACGAGTTGCGCGTTGCTGGCCGCGTCGTCGTCCGGCACCCAGCGGTCGTCGACCAGCGTGACGTCGACGCCAGCCCAGTCGAGCGCCGCGTGCGACTGCGTTTGCAGGAACGGGCGCGGGCTCGTGCCGCCGGACACCGCGAGCGTCGGGCGCGCGGGGCCGGCGAGCGCTGTGCGCAGCGCATCGCCCACGGCGCGCGCGAGCGCTTCGCTTTGCGCTTCCTGGGTGTCGAAAGCGTGAATCTCGATCACATCTCCTCCGGACTGCTTTGTCTGTTCAATTCGTGTGAATCGTGGGGCACGTTGCCGTGCGCCAAACGCGCACGGCAACGGTTTGCATCAATTTTCTTCTTCGAGCCAGCAGGTGCCGTGCTGCGCGAGCATCGCGCTCGCCGCGGCCGGCCCCCACGTGCCTGCCGCGTACGGCTTCGGCGGCTTCAGCGAGCGCGCCCATTCGTTCAGGATCGGCTCGACCCAGCGCCACGCGGCTTCCTGCTCGTCGCGGCGCACGAACAGCGCGAGGCGGCCGTTGATCACGTCGAGCAGCAGGCGCTGGTAGGCCTCCATCTGCCCTTCCTTGAAGAACTGGTCGAACGCGAGGTCGAGGTGCACGCTCGCGAGGTTCATCCCTTCGCCGGGCTGCTTCGCGAGGCAGTACAGGCGAATCGTCTCGTTCGGCTGCAGCCGGATCACGAGGCGGTTCGCGCCGGCGCGCAGCGCGGTGGGCCCGAGCGCCGAGTGCGGCACCGGACGGAAATTGACGACGATCTCCGCGACGCGATCGGCGAGACGCTTGCCGGTGCGCAGGAAGAACGGCACGCCGGCCCAGCGCCAGTTCTCGATCTCGACCTTCAGCGCGACGAAGGTTTCGGTCTGGCTGTCGGGCTTCACGCCCGGCTCGGTCGCGTAGGCCGGCACCTGCGCACCCTTGATCACGCCCGCATGATACTGGCCGCGCACCGCGACCTTGCCGATGTCGCGCGGATCGACCGCTTTCAGCGCACGCAGCACGCGCAGCTTCTCGTCGCGCACCGAGTCGGAATCCATCGAGTGCGGCGGCTCCATCGCGACGATCGACAGCAACTGCAGCAGGTGGTTCTGCACCATGTCGCGCAGCGCGCCCGTATTGTCGTAGAAATCGCCGCGCGCTTCGACGCCGAGCTCCTCGGCAATCGTGATCTGGATGCTCTCGACCCATTCGCGGCGCCACAGCGGCTCGAACAGCGCATTGCCGAAGCGCAGCGCCAGCAGGTTCTGTACCGGCTCTTTCCCGAGGTAGTGGTCGATCCGGTAGATCTGGTCCTCGGCGAAGATCTCGCCGACCGCATCGTTGATCGCGTTCGACGAGCGCAGGTCGTAGCCGAGCGGCTTCTCGAGCACGATGCGCGCGCCTTCGTTCAGGCCGACCGACGCGAGCGCCTTGCAGATCGGCACGAACAGCGACGGCCCCGTCGCGAGATAGAACACGCGGATGCCGGGCAGTTGCGCGACCGCGTCACGCAGCACGGCGTAGTCCTCCGCGCGGCCGAGGTCGAGCTTCACGTATTCGATGCGCTCGAGGAAGGCGTGCCACGCGCTGTCGTCGAACGCCTTGCCGGCCGCCTTCGCCGCATGCGGCTTCACGTGCGTGTCGACCCACTCGAGATAACCCGCCCGATCCGATTCGTGCCGCGCGACGGCAACGATCCGGCCGCTTTCCGCGAGCATGTTGCCGCGGTGCGCTTCGAACAGCGCGGGCAGGATCTTGCGCATCGACAGGTCGCCGGTGCCGCCGAAAAGTACGAAGGTAAAGCTGGAATCGGTATGCATGTGTCTCCGCCGGTTGGGGTGCTGGGAAGCGATCCGTAGTGCGATAAAAATATTTTTGACACTGAATTGTAGTTTAACTACAATCCGCCGCAAGGGGTAGCACCTGGGTGAAGAAAAAAAGAAGTGCGGTCGATGAACTGCGCGAGCTTCGCCTTCGGGAGCGCCTTGTGCCGAATGTTATCGGACATTGATGGTGCGCATCGTCCGCGCGCCGTCGCCCCGGGCTCGCGCCGCGGCATCGCGGCAGGCCAGAAACACAATGAGGAGACACGCCGTTGAATCTCGATTCACGCTTTCTGTAAGAGCCCGGCCGGTCATCGGCCCCGTACGCTGCACGCGTCCCGCGGCTCGATTTCCCCGTCGTTTATCAAGAAGCCGGTTCCCGGTCAGGGAACTTCACGAGTTGATTCAGTCTGGAGGAGATAAGTAATGAAAGTTCGCTCGATCATGGGCGCGCTCTGCGCCGCGGGTCTGATGGCCGGCGCCGTGGCGGCGCAGGCGGCCGAGAACGTAACGGTGCTGCACTGGTGGACCTCGGGCGGCGAGTCGAAGGCCGTCGGCGTGCTGAAGGACGACCTCCAGAAGCAGGGCTACGTGTGGAAGGACTTCGCGGTCGCGGGCGGCGCGGGCGCGGCGGCCATGACCGCGCTGAAGACCAAGGTGATCAGCGGCGACTCCCCGTCGGCCGCGCAGATCAAGGGCCCGCTGATCCAGGACTGGGCCGACCAGGGCGTGCTCGTCAACATCGATTCCGCTGCCGGCGACTGGAAGCAGAACCTGCCGCCGGAAATCGACAAGATCATCAAGTACAAGGGCCATACCGTCGCCGCGCCGTTCTCGGTGCACCGCGTGAACTGGCTCTATATCAACAAGGCCGCGCTCGACAAGGTCGGCGCGAAGGTGCCGACCACCTGGCCGGAGTTCTTCGCGGTGGCCGACAAGCTGAAGGCCGCGGGCATCCAGCCGGTCGCGATGGGCGGCCAGCCGTGGCAGGACCTGACGCTGTGGGAAGACGTCGTGCTGTCGCAGGGCCCGGCGTTCTACAAGAAGGCGCTCGTCGATCTCGACCAGGCCACGCTGAACTCGCCGCAGATGGTGTCGGTGTTCGACACCGTGCGCAAGATCCAGGGCTACTTCGACACCGGCCGCAACGGCCGTGACTGGAACCTCGCGACCGCGATGGTGATCAACGGCAAGGCCGGCATGCAGTTCATGGGCGACTGGGCGAAGGGCGAGTTCGAGAACGCCGGCAAGAAGGCCGGCAAGGACTATATCTGCGCACCGGTGCCCGGCACCGCGAATTCGTACACGTTCAACGTCGACTCGTTCGTGTTCTTCCAGCAGAAGGGCCAGAAGGACGCGACGCCGGGCCAGCTCGCCCTCGCGAAGACCATCATGACGCCGGCCTTCCAGGAGCAGTTCAGCCTGCTGAAGGGTTCGGTGCCGGTACGCCTCGGCGTGAAGATGGACAAGTTCGACGACTGCGCGAAGAAGTCGTATGCCGACGAGCAGACCGCGATCAAGTCGGGCGGCTTCGTGCCGTCGCTCGCGCACGGGATGGCGCAGGGCGACGCGACGGCCGGCGCGATCACCGACGTCGTCACGAAGTTCATGAACTCGCAGCAGGATTCGAAGAGCGCGGTCGCCGCGCTCGCGAAAGCCGCGAAGGTGAAGTAAGGCGCAACGCGCGCCCGGCCGGAAACGCATCGTCGGCCGGGCGTTTTTGCACGTGCAGCAAACGGGCTCGCCCGCGGGCCCGCGCCGTACTCGGCGCCGGCCCGGCCTGCGCCGCCCTCGTTCCAGGAGTCGAATCAAGTGGCTGCCCCTCTTAGCGGAAACGGATCCGGCGCTGCCGTCGCGCGGCGCACGTCGCCGATGTCGGCCTTCGCCGATCGCTGGATTCCGAAGCTCGTGCTCGCGCCGAGCCTCGCGATCGCCGTCGTGTTCATCTACGGTTTCATCCTGATTACCGGCTATCTGTCGCTGACCAACTCGCGGCTGTTGCCGAACTACGAATTCGACGGCTTCGGCCGTTACTCGGACCTGTTCCAGAACGACGTGTGGTGGACCTCCGCCGCGAACCTCGGCTGGTTCGGGATTCCGTTCATCGCGATCTGCGTCGCGCTCGGGCTGTTTCTCGCGATCCTGCTCGACCAGCGAATCCGCAACGAAGGCGCGCTGCGCGCGATCTTCCTGTACCCGATGGCGCTGTCGTTCATCGTCACGGGCACCGCGTGGCAGTGGATCCTGAACCCGGGCCTCGGCCTGGAGAAGGTGATGCACGACTGGGGCTGGACGAGCTTCTCGTTCGGCTGGCTCGACGATCCGGACAAGGCGATCTTCTGTGTCGTGATCGCCGCCGTGTGGCAGTCGACCGGCTTCGTGATGGCGCTGTTCCTCGCCGGGTTGCGCGGCGTCGACGCCGAGATCTTCAAGGCCGCGCAGGTCGACGGCGCGACGCTGCCGACCATCTACCGCAAGATCGTGATCCCGAGCATGCGCCCGGTGTTCTTCTCGGTGCTGCTGATCCTCTGCCACATCACGATCAAGACCTTCGACCTGGTCGTCGCGCTGACGGCGGGCGGCCCCGGCACGTCGTCGTCGCTGCCGGCCATGTTCATGTACACGTTTTCGTTCAACCGCGGCCAGCTGGGCTTGGGCGCGGCGTCGTCGGTGATGATGCTCGCGACCGTGGTCGCGGTGCTGGTGCCGCTGATGTATATGGAATCGAGGAGCACCCGCAATGCAGCCTAAGATGACGATCAGCCGGGCGGTGATCTATGCGGCACTGATCCTGTTCGCGCTGTATTTCCTGTTCCCGATCTACGTGATGCTGTCGACGTCCTTCAAGGATCTCGACCAGTTGCGCACCGGCAACCTGCTGACGCCGCCCACCAGCTGGACCTTCGATCCGTGGGTGAAGGCGTGGAGCGGCGCGTGTACCGGCGTGCGCTGCGACGGGATGAAGCCGTTCTTCCTGAACTCGCTGCAGATGGTGATTCCGGCCGTGCTGATCTCGTCGCTGATCGGCGCGTTCAACGGCTACGTGCTCACGCACTGGCGCTTTCGCGGCGCGGATGCGCTGTTCACGATGATGCTGGTCGGCTGCTTCATCCCGTTCCAGGTGATCCTGCTGCCGATGGCGCGCCTGCAGGGGATGCTCGGCCTCGCGAATACCATTCCGGGCCTGGTGTTCGTGCACGTCGTGTACGGCATCGCGTTCACGACGATGTTCTTCCGCAACTTCTACGTGAGCGTGCCGGCCGAGCTCGTGAAGGCCGCACGCATCGACGGCGCGGGTTTCTTCACGATCTTCACGAAGATCCTGCTGCCCGTGTCGCTGCCGATCTTCATGGTGTGCCTGATCTGGCAATTCACGCAGATCTGGAACGACTTCCTGTTCGGGATCGTGTTCTCCGGTGTCGACTCGATGCCGATCACGGTCGCGCTGAACAACCTCGTCAACACGTCGACGGGCGTGAAGGAGTACAACGTCGACATGGCAGGGGCGATCATCGCCGCGCTGCCGACCCTGCTCGTCTACGTGGTCGCCGGCCGCTACTTCGTGCGCGGGCTGACGGCGGGCGCGGTGAAGGGGTAAGCGCGGTTTCATCCGATACGACGAACCGGCCGCGCCCGACGCGCGGCGCATCGAAACGAACCCGACGCGGCGCCGCAATGCGCCGCGCGAGACGAGACAGAGGATTCACAGCATGGCAAGCCTTTCCATCCGTGACGTGTACAAGACCTACCCGAACGGGGTGCCGGTCCTGAAGGGTGTCGACATCGAGATCGAGGACGGACAGTTCCTGATTCTGGTCGGCGGGTCGGGCTGCGGGAAGTCGACGCTGCTCAACATGATCGCCGGCCTCGAGACCGTGACGAGCGGCGAGATCTGCATCGACGGCAAGGTCGTCAACGACCTGTCGCCGAAGGATCGCGACATCGCGATGGTGTTCCAGTCGTACGCGCTGTATCCGTCGATGACGGTGCGCGAGAACATCTCGTTCGGCCTGAACATTCGCAAGGTGCCCAAGAGCGAGCAGCAGCAGATCGTCGAGCGCGTATCGGCGATGCTGCAGATCCAGCACCTGCTCGACCGCAAGCCGGGCCAGCTGTCGGGCGGCCAGCGCCAGCGCGTCGCGATGGGCCGCGCACTGGCGCGCGATCCGTCGCTGTTCCTGTTCGACGAGCCGCTGTCGAACCTCGACGCGAAGCTGCGCATCGAGATGCGCGCCGAAATCAAGCTGCTGCATCAGCGTCTCGGCACGACGATCGTCTACGTGACGCACGACCAGATCGAGGCGATGACGCTCGGCGACCGGATCGCGGTGATGAAGGACGGCGTGGTCCAGCAGTTCGGCGCGCCGCAGGACATCTACGATTCGCCGTCGAACCTGTTCGTCGCGGGCTTCATCGGCGCGCCGCCGATGAACTTCATCAACGGCAAGCTGGTCGAGCAGGGCAGCGGGATCGCGCTCGAGATCGACACGGGCGTCAAGCGCGGTGCGCTCAACCTGCCGTTCGATGGCCAACTGAAGTCGCACGTGGGCCGCGAGGTGATCCTTGGCCTGCGTCCGGAACGCATCACCGACGTGCGCCACGCGCACAACGGCGACGCGTCGCACCTGCAGCCGTTCGACGTGCGCGTCGACGTGACCGAGCCGACCGGCCCGGACACGCACGTGTTCGCGCAGGTCAATGGCAAGCGGATCGTGAGCCGCGTGCATCCGGCCGCGAACCCGCAGCCCGACCAGACGCTGTCACTGCTGTTCGACGTGTCGAAGGCGGTGCTGTTCGATCCGGCGTCGGAAGAGCGGATCGCGTGAGCGGCGCTTGCGCTGAATGAAAGAGACGGGGCCGTCTCTGAACGGCCCCTTTCGTTTTTGCGTGTGGCGATGCGCGGCGCGGCAGCGTCAGTGCGGCAACCGCACGTCGAACTTGAACGTCGCGAGCCGCGCGACGAGGATGAAGCCGGTCGCGAACAGCACGCTGTACACCGAGTCGAACTGCAGCCACGCGAGCAGCAGGTAGAACCAGCAGCCGACGAACGCGCAGGTCGCGTACGGCCGCGAATCGCGCAGGATCAGCGGGATGTCGTTGCACAGCACGTCGCGGATGATGCCGCCGACCACGCCGGTGATCACGCCCATCATCACCGCGATGAAGCGCGGCATCTCGGCATCGAGCGCGATCGCGGTGCCCGAGATGCTGAAGATGCCGAGCCCGATCGCATCGGCCACCAGCAGCAGCCGCTCGGCCGACAGTCGCGACAGCATCCGCAGCACGATCGGCGCGAACAGCGCGAGCACGAAGATCGCGATCACGTAGTCGTCGTGGATGACCCAGTAGAACGGCCGGCGTTCGAGCAGGATGTCGCGCAGCGTGCCGCCGCCGAACGCGGTGGCGAGCGCGACGACGAACGTGCCGACCGAGTCGAGACGGTTCTTGCGCGCCTCGATGAAGCCCGAGATCGCGAACGCGAGCGTCGCGATCGCTTCCAGTATCGAGATCGCGAGCGTCAGCCTAGGATGCGGCACGCGGCCCCCGGTCCGCGGGCGCCGGCAGCGGCTGCAGCAGCACGAGCACCGCGCCCGCGCCGCCGTCGTGGCTGCGCGCCTCGCAGAACGCGATCACTTCTTCCTTCTGTACGAGCCACGCGCGCACCTTGCCTTTCAGCACGGGCTCCTTGCCGATCGAGCCGAGCCCCTTGCCGTGGATCACGCGCAGGCAGCGCAACCCCTTCTTGCCGGCCTCGCGGATGAACTCCGCGAGCGCGTCCCGCGCCTCGTCGCGCCGCATCCCGTGCAGGTCGAGCTGCGCCTGTACGATCCACGCTCCGCTGCGCAGCTTGCGCACGACCTCGCGGCTGATGCCGGGGCGGTGGTAGTACAGCGATTCGTCGCTGTCGAGCAGCGTCTCGGGATCGAATTCGTCGGACAGGGTCGCGTTCAGCACGTCTTCCTCGTCGCGCTGCGTCTGCTTCGGCACCGGGTCGGGCGGCATGCGGCCGGGCTTCGCGCGCGGCGGCGCGTTCAGCGGCTGGATCGCGCCGATTTCATTGCGGAACAGGTTCGCGTCGGCTTCCGCCTGGCGCGCGACCTTCGCGGTTTCGACGCGGGCGCGCTCGCGGCGGTCGGCTTCGCCTTGCAGCGACTTGCGAAGCGCGCCGAGGCCGGCCAGGCCCTGGCCGCGCAACGTGGCGGCATCGGGCGCGGGCGGCGGCGCGGCGGGCGCCGGGTTCGCGGGACGGGCGGCGATCTGCCGCTTCGCGGGATCGCTCGGATGGGGCTGGTTCTTCGCCATGATTCGGTAACCGGGGCAGGCGCGTTCGGACGCGCGGGCACAAAAAAGCCGCTGCACGGCGGCAGCGGCTTTCCGGTCAAGCCCGCTTCGCGGCAGCGGACGCCATTGTAGCGCCCGGCGGCCGAACGCTTGACGCTTACTTCTTGTCGTGCAGGCTTTCGAGGTAGCGCTGTGCGTCGAGCGCGGCCATGCAGCCCGTGCCGGCGCTGGTGATCGCCTGGCGGTACACGTTGTCCTGCACGTCGCCGGCGGCGAACACGCCCGGCACGCTGGTCGACGTCGCGTTGCCGTGCAGGCCGCTCTTCGTCAGGATGTAGCCGTCCTTCATCTCGAGCTGCCCCTGGAACAGGTCGGTGTTCGGCTTGTGGCCGATCGCGACGAACACGCCCTGCACGTTGAGATCCTGCGTCGCGCCGGTCTTCACGTTCTTGATGCGCAGGCCGGTGACGCCCGACTGCTCGCCCGTCACTTCGTCGAGCACGTGATCCCACTTGATGTCGACGACGCCTTCCTTTTCCTTCTCCAGCAGGCGGTCGATCAGGATCGGCTCGGCGCGGAACTTGTCGCGGCGGTGGATCACCGTGACCTTCTTCGCGATGCCCGTCAGGTAGAGCGCTTCCTCGACGGCCGTGTTGCCGCCGCCGATCACCGCGACTTCCTGGTTGCGATAGAAGAAGCCGTCGCACGTCGCGCAGGCCGACACACCCTTGCCCATGAAGGCTTCCTCGGACGGCAGGCCGAGATACTGCGCGGACGCGCCGGTCGCGATGATCAGCGAGTCGCACGTGTATTCGCCGGAATCGCCGATCAGCCGGATCGGCTGTTCGTGCAGTTTCGCGGTGTGGATGTGGTCGAATACGATTTCGGTGTTGAAGCGCTCGGCGTGCTCCTGGAAGCGCGCCATCAGTTCCGGGCCTTGCACGCCCTTTGCGTCCGCCGGCCAGTTTTCGACGTCGGTCGTGGTCATCAGCTGGCCGCCCTGTGCGATGCCGGTGACCAGCACCGGGGACAGGTTGGCGCGTGCCGCGTAGACGGCAGCCGTGTAGCCGGCGGGGCCGGAACCGAGAATCAGGACTTTGGCGTGTTTGGGCGTGGACATGTGCGAATCCGTAAAAGGCGGCCGCGGCGGGCGGGATAAGGCTCGCCGGACGGTCCGGGTTGACCGGGATGCCGTCATAGATGGGTATCAGACGCGCATTATAAAGGCCCCGTTGCTGCACTGCCGAACGAGAGTTTCAATCGTGGCGATAGCGTTTCCCGGGAGGTGGCTCGCGGCGCAGCGCGGCGGCGCCGGCGGGGCGGGGCACGGCCGCCGTTGCCCGTGGCGGCGCATTTCCGTGGGCGGGCGCCAGGGACTGGCTGGCCACAGGCTCCGGATCGCGCGTGCGGTGTGTGCTTCACACGCCCGGCCCTCTCATGTAACCGTCATTTACACTTGGCGGCCCGGTGCAGCGTTTACAATGAGCGCGATCGAACGACAGGCGGGCGCGCGGCCCGTCCTCTTTATACGGATTCATGGCAAAAGCTCCTTATTCCGCCCAGGCACAGGCGTTGCCGCACCGGATGTCGAAGCTCCTCACGGAGATCCGCTGGATTCTCCAGGTCGCGCTCTGCGCTTTTCTGGTGATGGCCCTGTTGAGCTACAGCCGGCGCGATCCGAGCTGGACGCACGCGGCCCAGGTGGACCACATCTCGAACTGGGCCGGCCGCGTGGGCGCGTGGACGGCCGACATCATCCTGCTGCTGTTCGGCCTGTCGGCCTACTGGCTGATCGTGCCGCTCGGACGGCGCATCGCGGTCAACTACCGGCGCATCACGCGTCACGAGGCGGTCGTCGACGAACCGGAGCGGCCGATCGGCTGGCTCACCGAGATCTTCGCATTCGTGCTCGTCGTGCTCGCGTGCGACGGCATCGAGGCGCTGCGGATGTGGTCGCTGAAGGTACAGTTGCCGCGCGCGCCGGGCGGCGTGATCGGCGAGGCCGTGGCGGGCGCGATGTCGCACGCGTTCGGCTTCACCGGCGGCACGCTGCTGCTGTTGATCGCGCTCGCCATCGGCCTGTCGCTGTATTTCCGCTTCTCGTGGCTGTCGGTCGCCGAGCGCGTCGGCGGCGCGATCCTGTCCGCCGTCAACGTCGCGAAGCTGCGCCGCGAGGCCGGGCGCGACCGCAAGCTCGGCGAGGCCGCGGCCGTGCGCCGCGAAGGCAAGGTCGAGGAGGAGCGTGTGCGCATCGAGGATCACGAGCCCGTGACGATCGTGCCGCCGGTCGTCACGCCGGCGAAGTCCGAGCGCGTCGAGCGCGAGCGCCAGGTGCCCCTCTTCACCGACCTGCCGGGCGATTCGACGCTGCCGCCGGTGTCGCTGCTCGATCCCGCGCCGAAGACGCAGGAAGCGATTTCCGCCGATACGCTCGAATTCACGTCGCGGCTGATCGAGAAGAAGCTGAAGGATTTCGGCGTCGAGGCGAGCGTCGTCGCCGCGTATCCGGGCCCGGTCGTCACGCGCTACGAGATCGAGCCGGCCACCGGCGTGAAGGGCAGCCAGATCGTCAACCTCGCGAAGGATCTCGCGCGTTCGCTGTCGCTCGTGTCGATCCGCGTGGTCGAGACGATCCCCGGCAAGAACTACATGGCGCTCGAGCTGCCGAACCAGCGCCGCCAGACGGTGCACCTGTCCGAGATCATCGGCTCGGAAGTCTATGCGGCCGCATCATCGGCGCTGACCCTGAGCCTCGGCAAGGACATCGGCGGCAAGCCGGTGTGCGCGGATCTCGCGAAGATGCCGCACCTGCTGGTCGCCGGCACGACCGGTTCGGGCAAGTCGGTCGGGATCAACGCAATGATCCTGTCGCTGCTGTACAAGGCGACCGCCGAGCAGGTGCGCCTGATCCTGATCGATCCGAAGATGCTCGAAATGAGTGTCTACGAAGGCATTCCGCACCTGCTGTGCCCGGTCGTCACCGACATGCGCCAGGCCGGCCATGCGCTGAACTGGACGGTCGCGGAGATGGAGCGCCGCTACAAGCTGATGAGCAAGCTCGGCGTGCGCAACCTCTCCGGCTACAACAACAAGATCGACGACGCGGCGAAGCGCGAGGAAAAGATTCCGAATCCGTTCAGCCTGACGCCGGACGATCCTGAGCCGCTTGGCCGCCTGCCGAACATCGTTGTCGTGATCGACGAGCTCGCCGACCTGATGATGGTCGTCGGCAAGAAGGTCGAGGAGCTGATTGCGCGGATCGCGCAGAAGGCGCGCGCGGCCGGCATTCACTTGATTCTCGCGACGCAGCGCCCGTCCGTCGACGTGATCACCGGCCTGATCAAGGCGAACGTGCCGACGCGGATCGCGTTCCAGGTGTCGTCGAAGATCGACTCGCGCACGATTCTCGACCAGATGGGCGCCGAATCGCTGCTCGGGATGGGCGACATGCTGTACCTGCCGCCGGGCAGCGGGCTGCCCGTGCGCGTGCACGGCGCGTTCGTCGGCGACGACGAAGTGCATCGCGTCGTCGAGAAGCTCAAGGAGCACGGCGAGCCGAACTACGTCGAAGGGCTGCTCGAAGGCGGCACCGCCGACGGCGACGAGGGTTCGGCCGGCGCGGGAACCGGCGAAGGCGGCGGCGAGTCTGATCCGCTGTACGACCAGGCGGTCGAGATCGTCATCAAGAACCGCCGCGCGTCGATTTCGCTCGTGCAGCGCCATCTGCGGATCGGCTATAACCGCGCGGCGCGGCTGCTCGAACAGATGGAACAGTCGGGGCTCGTGTCGGCGATGTCGTCGAGCGGCAACCGCGAAATTCTTGTGCCGGCGCGCGACGCGGAATGAGTCCGCGGCGCCCGCGGCGCCGGCCACCCACGGAGAAAACCGCAATATGCAGCAACATTCGTTCGCATTGTCCCTTCGTTCGACGCGGCGCTGGCTGGGCGCGGCGCTCGCCGGCGCATCGCTGATGCTCGCGGCGACGCACGCGTTCGCGAGCGGCACCGAGCAACTGAAGGCATTCGTGTCGCAGGTGCGTTCGGCGAAGGGCGAATTCACGCAGCAGATCGTCAAGGCGCCGAGCAAGGGCGCGAGTGCCGCGCAGGCCGCGCCGAAGCCGAACGACAATTCGAGCGGCACGTTCATGTTCTCGCGTCCGGGCAAGTTCATCTGGACGTACCAGAAGCCGTACCAGCAGGTGCTGCAGGCCGACGGCGACAAGCTCTACGTGTACGACCGCGACCTGAACCAGGTCACAGAGCGCAAGCTGAACGGCGCGCTGGGCGCGAGCCCGGCCGCGATCCTGTTCGGCAGCAACGATCTCGACAAGAACTACACGCTGCGCGATGCGGGCGAGAAGGGCGGGATCGACTGGCTCGAGATGTTGCCGAAGGCGCAGGACACGCAGTTCCAGCGGATCGGCATCGGTTTCCGCAACGGCACGCTCGCTGCGATGGAACTGCACGACGTGTTCGGCAACGTCACGTTGCTCACGTTCACGAACATCCAGACGAATCCGCCGCTGAAGGGTGATACGTTCAAGTTCGTCGTGCCGAAGGGCGCGGACGTGATCAACGGCTGACGGCGTCGCACCGTTGTCCCGACACGGGCCTGCCGGCAACGGCAGGCCCGTGTTGTTTGGGGGCGCGGGCACCGGGCGCGGGCACCCGCCGCGGGCACCAGCCGCAGGCCACGGCGGCGCAGTCGCGCGGCTGTCATAATATTGGGTCCGGCGGCCCGTTCGGCCGCCATTGTCTGATCTGGAGCGAGGGTTCATGTCCGACCTGTTTCAAGTCGAGCCGCGCCGGCCGCTCGCCGAGGCGCTGCGGCCCAAGACGCTCGCCGAGGTGATCGGCCAGACGCACCTGCTGGGCGAAGGCAAGCCGCTGCGGCTCGCGTTCGAATCCGGCAAGCCGCATTCGATGATCCTGTGGGGGCCGCCCGGCGTCGGCAAGACGACGCTCGCGCGTCTTACCGCGCTCGCGTTCGACTGCGAATTCATCGCGCTGTCCGCGGTGCTCGGCGGCGTGAAGGACATCCGCGAGTCGATGGAGCAGGCGAAGGACACGCTGAACCGCACCGGCCGCCACACGATCCTGTTCGTCGACGAAATCCACCGCTTCAACAAGGGGCAGCAGGATGCGCTGCTGCCGTTCGTCGAGTCGGGCCTCGTGACCTTCATCGGCGCGACGACCGAGAATCCGAGCTTCGAAGTCAACTCGGCGCTGCTGTCGCGCGCGCAGGTGTACGTGCTGCAGTCGCTGAACGACGACGAGATGCGTCAGCTGCTCAAGCGTGCGCAGGAAATCGCGCTCGACGGCCTCGCGTTCGACGACAAGGCGGTCGATACGCTCATCGGTTATGCGGACGGCGATGCGCGGCGCTTCCTCAACCTGCTCGAGCAGGCGCAGACGGCCGCTTCGTCCTCCCGAATCACGACCATCGATGCCGATTTCGTCAGCAGCGCGATGACGCTGAACGCGCGGCGCTTCGACAAGGGCGGCGACAATTTCTACGACCAGATCTCGGCGCTGCACAAGTCGGTGCGCGGTTCGAGCCCGGACGGCGCGCTGTACTGGTTCTGCCGGATGATCGACGGCGGCGCGGATCCGAAATATCTCGCGCGCCGCATCGTGCGGATGGCGTGGGAAGACATCGGCCTGGCCGACCCTCGCGCGCTCCAGGTGGCGAACGACGCGGCCGAGACCTACGAGCGGCTCGGCTCCCCCGAAGGCGAGCTGGCGCTCGGGCAGGCGGTGATCTATCTCGCGTGCGCGGCGAAGAGCAACGCGGGCTACAACGCGTTCAACCAGGCGATGGCGTTCGTGAAGCAGGACAAGTCGCGCGAGGTGCCCGTGCATCTGCGCAATGCGCCGACCAAGCTGATGAAGGAACTCGGCTACGGTCATGCGTATCGCTACGCGCACGACGAGCCGAACGCCTATGCGGCTGGCGAGACCTACCTGCCGGAAGGCGTGCGCGAGCCGCGCTGGTACAAGCCGGTGCCGCGCGGGCTCGAATCGAAGATCGCCGACAAGCTCGCGTGGCTGCGCGAACTCGACCGCGAGGCCGGCAAGAAGGACTGACCGGCCACACGCGGCGGCGGGCGCGGTGCCGGCTGCGTCAGCGCTTGCGGCCCGGCTGCTTCTTCCAGTACTCGAACGGCTCCGCGTGGCATTCGATGTCGAGTTCGGCGACCCGTGCGTGCAGGCGCTCCTGCGCATCGGCGATCGCGAGGTTGTAGATCGCCGGCGCGATTTCCTCGACGAAGAAGTGCAGCAGCGCGCCGGCCTGGATGTTGCCGATCGGCTCGTCCATGTTTTCTGTGAAATAGCGTTGCAGCGACGCGATCGCGCGGTCGCGGACATCCTTGTCCAGCTCGATGGCCATCGGGTTCCCTCTGGTGATGGTGATGCGAAGGCGGGTGCGTGGCCCGCCGCGTGACGCCCGGCCGGCGCGGTTGTCGCGCGCTGCGCGGCGGCGCTGCACGACGTGCTTCGCCGGCTGCCGACGCGCAGGCCGACAATGCGATACTGCCACGTCTGTCGCGCGTTTGCGGCACTGTCCTTCCGGCCAGTGCCGTGGCGAGCGCGCGGTGCGTTAGAATTCCCGTCTTACACAACGATTTCCCAAGTCCTCCCATGCTCGACATCCAGTTGCTGCGCAAAGACCTCGACGGCGTCGCGAAGCGCCTCGCCGATCGCGGCTACACCCTCGACGTCGCCGCGTTTTCCGCCCTTGAAGCGGAACGCCGCGCGATCCAGACCCGTACCGAAGAGCTCCAGGCGCGCCGCAACAGCCTGTCGAAGCAGATCGGCGCGATGAAGGGGAAGGGCGAGGACACGTCGGCCGTGATGGCCGAAGTCGGCGGGATCGGCGACGAGATGAAGGCGTCGGAGGTCAAGCTCGGCGAGATCCAGACGCGCCTGTCCGACCTGATGCTGGGCATGCCGAACATCGCGCACGAAAGCGTGCCGGTCGGCAACGACGAAGCCGACAACGTCGAGGTGCGCCGCTGGGGCACGCCGCGCCAGTTCGACTTCGCGGTGAAGGATCACGTCGACGTCGGCACGCCGCTCGGTCTCGATTTCGAAACCGGCGCGAAGCTCGCCGGCGCACGCTTCACGATGCTGCGCGGCTCGATCGCACGCCTGCACCGCGCGCTCGCGCAGTTCATGATCGACACGCACACGCTGCAGCACGGCTACAGCGAGACGTACACGCCGTACATCGTGAATCCCGAGATCCTGTACGGCACGGGCCAGCTGCCGAAGTTCGCGGACGACATGTTCCGCGTCGAGAAGGGTGGCGGCGAGAACACGATCACGCAATACCTGATCTCGACGTCCGAGATTTCGCTGACGAACACCGTGCGCGAATCGATCGTCGAAGGCTCCGCGCTGCCGATCAAGCTGACCGCGCATTCGCCGTGCTTCCGCTCGGAAGCCGGCTCGTACGGCCGTGACACGCGCGGGATGATCCGCCAGCACCAGTTCGACAAGGTCGAGATGGTGCAGGTCGTTGCTCCCGACGCATCGTACGCGGCGCTCGACGAGATGGTCGGCCACGCGGAAGCGATCCTGCAGAAGCTCGGCCTGCCGTACCGCGTGATCACGCTGTGCACGGGCGACATGGGTTTCTCGGCCGCGAAGACGTTCGACCTCGAAGTGTGGCTGCCCGCGCAGAACACCTATCGCGAGATCTCGAGCTGCTCGAACACCGAGGCGTTCCAGGCGCGCCGGATGCAGGCGCGTTTCCGCAATGCGCAGGGCAAGCCGGAACTCGTGCATACGCTGAACGGCTCGGGCCTCGCGGTCGGACGCACGCTCGTCGCGGTGCTCGAGAACTACCAGAATGCCGACGGTTCGGTCACGGTGCCGGAAGCACTGCGTCCGTACATGGGCGGCATGGAGCGAATCGACGCGCCTGCACAGGCGTCGTAACGCGGCCTTCAAACCCCGCGCAAAAAATTTGCCGAAAGGGCTTGTCAGCGAGGAAACGATCGTCTTATAATCTTTTTCTCGCGGAAACGACCAGCCGCGAGATGTAGCAAGGAAGGAGAGGTGGCAGAGTGGTCGAATGTACCTGACTCGAAATCAGGCGTACGGTTTCCCCGTACCGTGGGTTCGAATCCCACCCTCTCCGCCAAAATACGAAGCCCCGTGATCCGAAAGGATCACGGGGTTTTTCGTTTGGGTCGCCGGTTTCATGAGCACGGCTGCGTCGATGCCGGGGTACGGGGGAGACCGCACGAGCGTCGGCGAGATCTCGTCCGCATCGCAGGAGCAGAGCGGCGGCATCCAGCAGGTGAACGTCGCGGTCACGCAGATGGATGAAGCGACGCAGCGCAATGCGGCGCTGGTCGAACAGGCGTCGGCCGCGACGCAGGCGCTGGCCGAACAGGCGAGCGCGCTGCGGCACGCGGTCGCCGTGTTCAGGCTGCCGCAAGCCGCGTGACGATATCGCCGAGTGCGGCCGCGCGGTCTTGCATCACGCCGCCGCCGAATACTGCGCGAGCACGCGAGCGCGGATCGACGGCTTGATGTTCGATTGCGCCATGTTGCCGCCGTAGTGCGCGACGACGCGCGGATTCATCACGCGATACCAGAGCGGCGGCACATAGGCGAACAGGATCATCGTCGCGTAGCCGGCCGGCAGTTGCGGCGAGTCGTCGAAGTGGCGCAGCGCCTGGTACGAGCGCGTCGGGTTCGCGTGATGGTCGGCGTGCCGCTGCAGTTGATACAGGAACAGGTTGGTGACGACGTGATTGCTGTTCCACGAATGCTGCGGCGCGCAGCGTTCGTAGCGTCCGTTCGGCAGCTTGCGACGGCCGAGCCCGTAGTGCTCGACGTAGTTGACGACTTCGAGCAGCGACGCGCCGTATACGGCCTGGATCACGAGGAACGGAATCACGACCTTGCCGGCCATCGCGATCGCGATGCCCCACACGACGACGGTCATCGCCCACGCATGCAGGACCTCGTTGCGCCAGGTCCATGGCGAATGCCCGAGCCGTTCGAGGCGCGCTGTTTCGAGCCGCCAGGCCGAGCGGATGCTTCCCGTGACCGTGCGGGGCAGGAAGGCCCAGAACGATTCGCCGTAGCGCGCGCTCGCCGGGTCCTCGGCGGTCGCGACGCGCACGTGATGGCCGCGGTTGTGCTCGACGAAGAAATGCCCGTACGCAACCGGCGCGAGCGTGACTTTCGCGAGCCAGCGTTCGAAGCGGCTGGTCTTGTGCCCGAGTTCGTGCGCGGTGTTGATCGAGATGCCCGTCGCGGCGCCGAGCGACAGCGCGAAGCCGACGTAGTCATACCACGCGAGCGCATGCGTGCCGACGATCCACACGCACATGAAGAACGCGATGTATTCGACCAGCGTCGCGAGATAGACGATGTAGCGGTAGTAGCGCGCCCGTTCGAGGTGCGGGACGACGGCTTCGGGCGGATTGTCGCGATCGCCGCCGATCAGCGTGTCGAGGATCGGAATCACGCCGAACGCGAACAGCGGGCCGAACCACCAGAACAGGTGAAGGCCCGTCGACAACGCAAGCTGGGCCGAGAAGATCGGCAGCGTGATCGTCACCGCACCGAGCAGCCACAGATAACGCTTGCCATCCGACCAGCCCGAGGCCGATTCGTCGGTCATTGCCATTGTCTCCCTCCTTTCGGGGCCGGCTCCTGCGCTTGCGGGCGCGGCGGCCACACGTGCACGTTTATCGTCGTTCGAATCGTCGTTGGTCCGCGACACGGCGCGCGGCACCGGATCGGTGGCCCGGTTGTGCCAGTTATACGACCGTCGCGCACGCTTTCCAAACTCCGGCGCTAGGCATGAAACTCCAAACGGCGGGCTGCCGATGACGCGGGTCGGGAAGGGCCGGCAAGGGGGTGATTGAAACAGGCCCACGCGGCCCGATCCAGCCGTGCGGCCGGGGTCTCGTCAGAGGAATGTAGGTTGTGATGCTCGCGTGCCTCCAGTGGCCAGCTTCGCAACGAATGTTGCAATGCAATAAGTGCGGCTCAACGACGTGCGGCGCGCCAGTCCTTTTTCGTACATATGTTACGAACGATTACGGTCGCGGCGATCAAATGCAGGACGCGCGCCACATGAATCCCATACATGACAAGGCGAGGAGGGCGACATGTCCGCCCTTGTGGCTCGCTCGCCATACCTCACTGCGCATCGCCGCGCCAATGCTGCATCTGCACACCCGCGCCAGCGCGACATCCGTTGCCTTTCGATCCGCGCTGTCATTTGAAAATAACGATTTGACTCATGCCCCGCTTTCGGTTGAAGCTAGTAGCTTGCTGTCCGAAGGGGGCTGTGCCTGCATGAGTTCGACCTTGACCGTTCGTCGTATCGCTGCCGACCAGGGCCGCGTGTATCGCGAACTCCGCGCCGCGTCATTGCGTGAGCCCTACGCGCCCGGCGAAGCGCCGGAGGCCGAATTGCTGAACGTCGATGCCGACGCGGCGGCGGCCATCGCCGCGCTGCGCGCCACGTCCGACGAGTCGACGACTTTCCTGCTGTACACCGAAGGCCATCCGGCCGGCATGATCGGCGCGTATTTCGACAATACGCCCGAGCGGCGCGCGTTCGTCAGCGAGCTGTGGGTCGCGCACGCGGTCCGTCATCTGCGCGGCGGCGTGCTGTTGCTGGAAACGGCCACCGCGTGGCTGGCCGAACGCGGTGCACAGGACGTCTATGCATGGATCGCCGATGCGAACCGCAACGCCATCCGTTTCTACGAACGCGCGGGTTTCGGCAACACGGGCGAGCATGCACCAATCGCGCGCATGCCCGGCGCGATGAAGTCGTTGTTCGTGTCGCACTTCAACACACCCTGACGCATGAACGTGCGGGCCGCACGGCGCAATGATGGCCCGGTCGCCCGTCCCACTGCCCCCCTTCTGGTCGCGCGTTCGCCGCGGCCTGGTTTCCCAAAAATGATGGCTGCACGCGTGGACGCCTGTAAAATACGCAAAAATTTTTTGCAGAGTGTCCATGTCGCTTAAAAAATCGCCATTCTTCGAGCTGCGCAGCGGATCGGTCGATACGTTGCTGTTCACCGTGAAGACGACCGATCTCGATGCGTTGCGTACCGAACTGGTCAAGCGCTTCGAAGCGACTCCCGAGTTTTTTGCCGACGATGTCGTCGCGATCGACGTCCGCCGCCTCGCGGACGGCGAACGCGTCGCGCTCGCCGACATCCGCCAGATGCTGAACGACGTGCGGATGCGCCCGGTGGGCGTCGTGGCGCTGGCCACGCAGGGCTGGGCGGGGGAAGCCGGTCTGCCGTTGCTGGAGGCGCGCGATCGCCGCGTGTCGGCCGCGAAGCCGGCCGACGAAGCGGAGCCGGCGCCTGTCGTTGCCGAGGCCGTTGCGGCGGCCGAACCGGCGCCGGAGCCCGCACCGACGCAGATTTCGGCGGGCGGCCAGACGCTGGTGATCGATCGGCCGCTGCGTTCGGGGCAGCAGATTTACGCGAAAGGGGACCTCGTGGTGCTTGCGCCGGTCAGTCACGGCGCCGAGATCATCGCGGAAGGCAACATCCACATCTACGCGCCGTTGCGCGGCCGCGCACTCGCGGGCGTGCACGGCAATCACGACGCGCGCATTTTCTGCACGTGTCTCGAACCGGAACTGATTTCAATCGCGGGTATCTATCGAACGACCGAGAACCCGTTGCCCGCCGACATACTGGGCAAAGCGGTGCAGATCCGGCTCGAAGAGGAAAAACTGATGATCGAACCGCTGCGCCTGACGTGATTCACGCCGCGCACGCCGGATCGATCGGCTCTCATTGACGAACACAGGGTATTGGGTAAATGGCAAAAATCATCGTGGTGACTTCGGGCAAGGGCGGCGTAGGCAAGACGACGACCAGCGCGAGCTTCGCGTCGGGCCTCGCGCTGCGTGGCCACAAGACGGCCGTGATCGACTTCGACGTTGGCCTGCGCAACCTCGATCTCATCATGGGCTGCGAGCGGCGCGTGGTGTACGACCTCGTCAACGTGATCCAGGGCGAAGCGAACCTGAACCAGGCGCTGATCAAGGACAAGAAGTGCGAGAACCTGTACATCCTGCCGGCGTCGCAGACGCGCGACAAGGATGCGCTCACGCGCGACGGCGTCGAGAAGGTGTTGAACGACCTGGTCGCGATGGACTTCGACTTCATCGTCTGCGATTCGCCGGCCGGGATCGAAGCCGGTGCGCTGCATGCGATGTACTTCGCCGATGAGGCGCTGATCGTCACGAACCCGGAAGTGTCGTCGGTGCGCGACTCGGACCGCATTCTCGGCATCCTGTCGTCGAAGACGAAGCGCGCGACCGAAGGCAAGGATCCGATCAAGGAGCACCTGCTGATCACGCGTTACAGCCCGAAGCGCGTGAGCGAAGGCGAGATGCTGTCGCTCGAGGACATCAGCGAGATCCTTCGCATCAAGCTGATCGGCGTGGTGCCCGAATCGGAAGCCGTGCTGCACGCATCGAACCAGGGTCTGCCAGCCGTGCATATCGACGGCACCGACGTGGCGGAAGCGTACAAGGACGTCGTCGCTCGCTTCCTCGGCGAGGACAAGCCGCTGCGCTTCACCGATTACCAGAAGCCGGGCCTGCTGCAGCGCCTCTTCGGCAGCAAGTAACGGAGGCCGCCCATGTCCATCCTTTCGTTTCTCCTCGGTGAGAAGAAGAAGTCCGCATCGGTCGCGAAGGAGCGCCTGCAGCTCATCATCGCGCACGAGCGGGTCGGCGGCCGGCCACCGGCCGATTACCTGCCGGCGCTCCAGAAGGAGCTGGTCGCGGTCATCTCGAAGTACGTCCGTATTTCGAACGACGACATCCGCGTGAGCCTCGAGCGCCAGGACGATCTCGAAGTCCTCGAAGTGAAGATCGAGATCCCGCAAGCCTGACTTTTGTCGGTCTCTCTCCGCACGGCGGCGCATGCCGCCGTGCGCGTCTTACGCCCTGTTGCACTTTCGGGCTCGCCGTAACACGGTGTCTGTCGGCCGTTGGTCGACCTCCCGCATTGAACGAATACGCTCGCGTCGCTCGCGTCATTTCTCAATCAGGAGGTTGTGATGGCTGTCTCTGTTGTTCAACGTCGTATCGTTTCGCTCGCGCTGTTCGCCGCGGGCCTGTCAGCCGTCGCCGCGCCGCTCGCTGTACGCGCGGACGAGATCCTCGTCGGCGCGCCGGTGTTGGTGCAATCGGGCCGGATGGTCGTCGCCGAACCGGTGGCCGCGCCTGCCGAGGAAGTCGTCGTCGTCGCGCCGAACGCGCCGCCGGCCGTGCGCTACGAGGTCGTGCCCGACGCGCGCGTCGGCTATGTGTGGGAGCGCGGTCACTGGCGCTGGGATCATGGTCGCTACGTGTGGATCGGTGGCCACTGGGAAGCCGAGCGTGTCGGCATGCACTGGGTGCCGGGCCACTGGCATCAGCGCGGCCCGAACTGGTTCTGGACCCGCGGCCACTGGGCTTGACGGAGCGCGTGCGATGAAACGAACCGTCATTGCCATTGCGCTCGTCGCGATCACGCTCGCCGGCTGTATCGTCGTGCCGGCCCGGCCTGTCTACTATCGGCCGGCGCCGGTGGTGATCTACTGAGTGTCGCGCGGGCCCGGTTGCGCCGGGCCGTTCGCGCCGGATGCCGGCCGGCCGCCGTCGTGCGGCGTCGCCGGCGTGTGCGTGGCACCGGTGTCCGTGTTGGTATCGGCCGCCGCGGTGTCCGGCTCGCGGCCATCCCCTTCGCGCAGCGTGTCGAGCGGATCGGCGGGCGCTGCGGCCGCGTCCTGCGGCTCGGTGACGCCGGTTGTCGCCGCCGGCGCCGCTGCGCGCGCAGGTTCGACGGCGGCCGCGGGCGGCGCGAGATAGCGCTGCGCGAGCGTTTCGTAGAGCGGCGGCGCGAAGAAGCGCGCCATGCGGCTCGACACCAGCGCGGTCGCCATCAGCGAAATCACCAGCGCGTGGCCGTTGATCATCTCCATCACGATCACGAACGACGTGATCGGCGACTGCGTGACGGCCGCGAGGTAGCCGACCATCGCCAGCGCGATCAGCATCGGCAAGCTCATGTGGCTGAACGCGATGTGCAGCAGGTTGCCGAACCCGGCGCCGATCGACAGCGACGGCGCGAAGATCCCGCCCGGGATGCCCGGCAGGTACGACGCGACCATCGACACCATCTTCAGGAACGGATAGAGCACCGACAGCTGTTCGTGGCCGTCGAGCAGGCCGCGTGCCTCGGCATAGCCGCTGCCGAACGTCGTCCCGCCGGACACGATGCCGACGACGGCGATCACGAAGCCGCACACCGCCGCGAACGCGATCGGGCGCTCGCGATACAGGCCGAGCAGGCGCGCGGGCAGCCAGCGCCCGGTATTGAGCAGCAGCCAGCTGAACAGGCCGCCCGCGACGCCGGTCACGAGCGCGGTGACGAGCACGGCGACCGCGAGCATTTTCGGGAAATGCTGGCCGGCGTCGATCGTGCCGAAATACGTGTAATTGCCGTTCAGGCCCAATGCGACGACACCGGCGAGGATGATCGCGGTGATCAGCACGCCGCTTGCGCGCGCGGAGAAGCTGCGGGTCAGTTCCTCGATTGCAAACACGATCCCGGCGAGCGGCGTATTGAACGCGGCCGACAGGCCGGCCGCCGCGCCGGCGAGCACGAGCTGCCGCTCGATCTGCGCGTTCGAGCGCGGGTAGAAGCGCCGCAGGTTGAACATCAGCGCCGCGCCCACCTGCACGGTCGGGCCTTCGCGGCCGATCGTGAAGCCGCCGAGGATCCCCAGGAACGAGATCAGGACCTTGCCGAACAGGATCCGCAGCGTGAGCAGTCGCGCGCCGAACGTGCCCGGGCTCGCATGCAGTGTCGCGATGACCTGTGGGATCCCGCTGCCCTCCGCGCCGCGAAAGAAGCGGCGCGTCATCCATACGGATGCCGCGGCGATCGACGGCGTGAGCAGCAGCGGCAGCCATGCGGCGTGCTCGCGCAGCGTGCGAAACGTGTCGTAGCCCCAGTCGATCAGCCGCGCGTACAGCACGGCCGCGAGGCCCACGGCGATCGCGCCGAGCCAGAACACACCGTACTGCCGCCAGATCCGCAGCGAGCGGCGGGTGAGGGCGGGAAACAGCGTGGGAACGGTGGAGCGTTGCATCGGCGGCGGGCCGGAGGGCAAAGAATGCATTATAAAAAGAACCGGATGCGGGGCTCGACAAATCTTCACAAAAACGATGCATTTTGTTGCAAATGTAATGTAGAGGTAATGTTTGTACCCGCCAAGCGTCGTTAGCATGGCGCAATGGTCCGACATTTCCCACAAAGAACGTGAAACGCATCCTCATCGTGAAAGTGACGTCGCTCGGCGACGTCGTCCAGACGCTGCCTGTCGTCGCGGACCTCCATCGCGCCTTTCCCGGCGTGACGGTTGACTGGGCCGTCGACGAATCCTGCGCGGAGGTGGTGCGCTGGCACCCGGGCGTGAGCAATGTGCTGTGCGCGCCGCTGCGGCGGTTCAAGAAGCTGCGCAACCGCGGCGACCTGAAGGCGATCTCCGCGTCGATCGGCGCGTTGCGCGCGCACCGCTACGATGCGGTCATCGATCTGCACGGCGTCTACAAGAGCGCGATCATCTCGGTACTCGCGCGCGCCGCGCGCCGCGTCGGCTACCAGACGCAGGATCTCGGCGAGACGGGCGCCCGTTTTGCGTATTCGCATCGCTTCGGCCCCAGGCCGGACTGCGACGCATGGCACGGGATGCGCGTGAGCGCCGGGGAGGCGCTGGGCTATGTGCCCGACGGCATCGCCGCGTACGGGATCGTCCCGCCGCAGGACGCGAGCCTGCCGCCCGCCGTGACCGACGGCACGCCGTTCATGCTGCTGTTTCATGCGACTTCCAATCCGGACAAGAAATGGCCGGCCGACCACTGGGCCGCGCTGGCCACCCGGATGATGGCGCGCGGCGTGCGCGTGCTGTTGCCGTGGGGGTCGCCCGCCGAACATGACGACGCGCGGGACATTGCCGCGCGCGCGCCGGGCGCGATCGTGCTGCCGGCGATGTCGGTGCGCGAACTCGGCGCGGCCATCGGCCGGGCCGCGCTCGTGGTGGGCGTCGACACCGGCTTCGTGCACATGGCGCACGCGCTGCAGCGGCCGACCGTGATGATTTTCGTCGCGACGTCGCGCCACCATTGCGGGATTGGCGGTGCACCGAATGCGCTGTCGATCGGCGAGCCGGGGGCGCCGCCGTCGGTTACGCAGGCCCTCGATGCGATCGATGCGGTCGCACCGGCCTATGCCGCACGGCCCGCGCAGCTGACGGCCTAGCGCCGGCGATTCGCGTGACCCGGCCGCGCGGAAGCGAAGCCGCCCGGTTCAGGCGAGCAGCGTTTCGAACGCGACCACCGCGGCAATCGCCGCCAGATTGGCGAGCAGCGCGTCGAGCAGCAGGCCGCGCCAGGTTTTCGGCCGGAAGCGCGCCGCGAGCAGCAGCGCGCCACCCAGCGCGAGCGCCAGGATCAGAATGAGGTCAGCGTTGTCGAGGCGGATGTTCATCGCGGCGGCTTCTTTGGGGAGGATTCCCGTGGGCGCGCAACGACGCCCCCACGGTCGAGTATAGGCAGCGCCGCCCGCTGCACAACCGGCGGCGCCCCGGAGGCTCAGACGAGCGATGCGTCGCGGGTTTCGCGCATCAGCAGCACGCCGATCAGGCTGATCGCCGCCGCGACCGACACGTACCCGCCGACCCACGACAGGCCGCCGTGCGCGGCGAGCAACTGCGCGATGTACGGCGCGATCGACGCGCCGAGGATCCCGCCGAGGTTGTACGAGACGCCCGCGCCCGTATAGCGGACGTTGGTCGGGAACAGCTCGGGGAGCAGCGCGCCCATCGGCGCGAACGTCACGCCCATCAGAAACAGCTCGAGCATCAGGAACAGCGCGACGAGCGGCATCGAACCGCTGCCGAGCAGCGGCTCCATCGCGAAGCCGGACAGCAGCGCGGCGATCGCGCCGACGATCAGCACCGGCTTGCGCCCGAAGCGGTCCGACGCCCATGCCGACAGCGGCGTCGCGAGCCCCATGAAGACCACCGCGAAGCACAGCAGGCCGAGCAAGCTCTGGCGCGGAATATGCAGCGTCGATACGCCGTACGACAGCGAGAACACCGTCGAGATATAGAACAGCGTGTAGCAGACCACCATCGCGAGCGCGCCGAGCAGCGTCGGCCGCCAGTGTTGCGAGACGAGCGTCGCGACCGGCACGCGCACGCGCTCGTTGCGATCGAGCGTGGCCTGGAACGCCGGCGTCTCGGTGATCTTCAGCCGCACGTACAGGCCGAGCACGACGAGCACCGCGCTGACGAGGAACGGGATGCGCCAGCCCCAGCTGCGGAATTGTTCGTCGGACAGCGACAGCGCGAGCGCGAAGAACAGCCCGTTCGACATCAGGAAGCCGACCGACGGGCCGAGCTGCGGGAACATCCCGAACCAGCCGCGCTTGCCTTGCGGCGCGTGCTCGGTCGCGAGCAGCGCCGCGCCGCCCCATTCGCCGCCGAGGCCGATCCCCTGACCGAAGCGCAGCACGCACAGCAGCACCGGCGCGAGCGCGCCGATCGTGTCGTAGCCGGGCACGAAGCCGATCGCGGTGGTGGACACACCCATGACGAGCAGCGACGCGACGAGCGTCGATTTGCGGCCGATGCGGTCGCCGAAGTGGCCGAACAGGAACGAGCCGATCGGCCGTGCGATGAACGCGATGCCGAACGTGACGAATGCGGACAGCGCCTGCGCGGTCGCGGAGCCATGCGGAAAGAACACGGGACCGATGACGAGCGCCGCGGCGGTCGCGTACACGTAGAAGTCGTAGAACTCGATCGCGGTGCCGATGAAGCTCGCGAACACGATGCGCCGGTGGCTGACGGCGGCGCCGGCCGAACCGGTTGCGTGTGCAACGGCCGGGGGAGATGCGGACATGGATGTCTCCGATTTGTCGTTGGGGCGGTCGGCTGGGCGTGCGCTCGGGCAGGCAGGCGCCTGCCGGAAGAGCCGCCGAGCGGATGATGCGGTAGCGGTGTGGACGCGCGCGCCGTGGCGCGGACGTCGCCCGCCGGTCGACGATGGAGACGGATAGTCGCCGCCGCCCGGTGCCGGCATGGTCGGCTCGCATGCCGGGTGCGGCGTACGAACGCGCGCGCGGGAGGATGGCCGCGCGATTGGGGAAAATTATAGCCAGCGCCGCGACATAGCGGCAATCGCGGGCGGCGCGGGCTCAGTCGAGCGATTGCGCCTGCGCCGATGCGGTGCTTTGCAACTGGAAGCGGCCGTCGTCGTTGAACAGCCAGCCTTCCATCATCTCGATCCGGCCATTGCCGTCCAGCAGTTTCGATGGCGGTGCCGGCAGCGGTGCCGAGCGGCGCAGCGACGCGAGCGCGAGCGCTTCCGCTTCGCTGTCACCGTTGCTGCGATAGACGGATGCGTTGACGAGGCGGCCGCTGCGATCGACGGTGAACGCGACGACGACGAGCGAGCGCAGCATCGCCTGCGGCGTCCCGCGCGACACGCCGGACGGATTGTGCTCGGCGACGCACCGCGCGACTTCCACGCGGTACTGGGCGAGATTCCCGCTACGCGTGATCGACGGGATGGTCACGACCGAGTGCAGCGACGGCGGCGGCGTGATCGTGCAGGCGGCAAGCATCGTGGCGGCGACCAGCGCGACAACGCGCGGCCGGTCGACGCGAGGGCGGGGAAGAGAGAACATGGGAAGTGCCGGCAGGGGGAAGTGCCGGAGGGTGACGATAAAAAAATGATAGACGTCCGTGCACGACGTGTTATCGGGAGAAACGCATAAGGCGCGCGCCGCGACGTGGCGATTCGCGGATGACGGCGCGCGGCGGACCGCCCGGTGTCGCGATGTGATGCGACATGTGACGGTGCGGGCGCGCGTTGCGTGCACGCGAGTCGCGCGCGGCGGCAGCGATGAATGCGGCGGGCCCCGCTCAGTAGCCGTGCGTCACGAGCGACAGAACGGACAGGTCCGGATGCGTGCCGTCGATGATGCTCTTGCCGATGTGCACGGCTTCCCGAACCGCTTCGTCGACGCTCGCGTAGCTTTCCTCGCCGTCCGCGTGGAAGGGCACCGCATGATCGGGCAGCGCGGGATTCACGCCAGGATGGCAGACATAGCCGGTGTAGGTGTAACGCATGTCGCTGCCGGGGGCGAGGCCCGGCACGACGTGGATCTCGAAGCCTTCGTAATCGACGTGATCCGTCGCGGTCGACAGTTCGGTCATGGCGGTCTCCGTGTGCCGCTCGCACGGATGGCGCGGGCGGCATCGAGTCGCGGCGGCGGTCGTGTCGCCGTGCTGATCGAATTCTAGGCGATGGCGGCGCGGCCCGTGAGGCTTGTGCGCATGGCCTGCGAAGTCGAGCGTGCCGGGTCGCGCGTTACCGCGTGCAGCGCGCGTCCTTGCGCTGTACGACGAGAATCACCGGATACTTCTGACCATGATCGAGTTCCACCGGCGCGACGACCGTCAGCGTCGTCGGGTCGGAATCGTCGTACACGCTGACCTGCTCGTTGCGGATATACGTGACGCCGGTGCAGTTCGACGCGCGTCCGTCATCCGACACCTTGCACTGGAGCTCGTTTTCCTTCAGGTAGTTGTACGGCGTCGGGCTCGCGAGATATTCGCGCAGGCCGCGCGGCGAGCCGCCGACGCCTTTCACGTACGCGATCGCGCACGACGGCGTTTGCGCGTCGGCGCCGGAGGCGGAATCGGCGGCCGCTGCGTGCGTGCTGACGGCGGCCAGCAGGGCGACGAGCGACGAGGCGATGAAGGGCTTCATGACGTGGGTTTCCCGTTTCGCGAATCGGAGCGGCGGATTGTAACGGCATCCGGCGGGACGTGTCGGCAGGCGGGTGGGCCACCGCGCGCTGCGGACGGCGGGCGGCGGACAAACAAAAACCCCGTCATTCGAGGAATGGACGGGGTTTGGCGAACGCGTGGCGGAAGCGGTGAGATTCGAACTCACGGACGGTTTCCCGTCGCCGGTTTTCAAGACCGGTGCCTTAAACCGCTCGGCCACGCTTCCACACGAGGCCGCATTGTAACCGAAATGCCGCTTCGTTCCGCTTCAGTCGTCGCGCAGGAACAATTCCTGCAGGTCGTTGAGGAAACGCTGGCCGAGCGGCGTCGGCGCGATCTGCGCGAAATCGCGCGTGATCAGCCCGCGCCGCTCCGCTTCCTTGAGTGCCGGCTCGATCGTGCCGATCGGCAGGCCGGTGCGTTCGACGAAGCTGTGCACGGGGAAGCCCTCGACGAGCCGCAGCGTGTTCAGCATGAACTCGAACGGCAGGTCGCGCGCGCCGACTTCACGCTCCTCCTGCACCGGCGTGCCGGCCATCGCCTGTTCGATGAAGGTCGCCGGATGCTTGTAGCGCGCCTGCCGCAGGATCCGGTTCGGGAACGACAGCTTCGTGTGCGCGCCCGCGCCGATCCCGAGATAGTCGCCGAAGCGCCAGTAGTTCAGGTTGTGCTTGCACTGATGATTCGGCTTCGCGTAAGCGGACACTTCGTAGCGTCCGTAACCGGCCTCGGCCGTGCGTTCGTGAATCCATTCCTGCATGTCGGCCGACGCGTCGTCGTCGGGCACCGCGGGCGGAAACTTCGCGAACATCGTGTTCGGCTCGAGCGTCAGGTGATACAGCGACAGATGCGGCGGCGCGAACGACAGCGCGGTCTCGATGTCCGTCCGGCATTCGTCGAGCGACTGGTTCGGCAGCGCGAACATCAGGTCGAGGTTGAAGTTGTCGAATGTCTTCGCGGCGATCTCGACGGCCGCGCGAGCCTGCGCGGTGTCGTGAATGCGGCCGAGCGCTTTCAGATGGCCTTCGTTGAAGCTCTGGATGCCGACCGACAGGCGGTTCACGCCGCTCGCCCGAAACTGCGCGAACTTCGCGGCCTCGAACGTGCCCGGGTTCGCCTCGAGCGTGATCTCGGCGTCCGCATCGAGCGGCAGCAGCGCGCGCACGTCGGACAGCAGCCGGTCGAGCCCGCCTGCGGACAGCAGGCTCGGCGTGCCGCCGCCGATGAACACCGTATGCACCTGCCGGCCCCAGACGAGCGGCAGCGCCTGCTCGAGATCGGCACGCAGCGCGTCGAGATATTCGGTTTCCGGAAATCGCTCGCCTTTCCACTCGTGCGAGTTGAAATCGCAGTACGGGCACTTGCGCACGCACCACGGAAAATGCACGTACAGCGCGAGCGGCGGCAGCGACGTGAGCCGCACCTGCCCGGGCGACGTGAACGTCGCGACGACGCGCGCGCCGGTTTCCGCCGCCTGGCTCATGCGGCCTCCGGCTGCGAATGCGTGACGAAGACGATCATGCGGGTTCCTCTGCGAGCCGAGCGAGCAGCGCCTTCAGCGCGAGCGCGCGATGGCTGTGCGTGTTCTTCACGGCCGGCTCGAGCTCGGCCGCCGTCGCGCCGAGCGACGGCAGGTAAAAATACGGGTCGTAGCCGAATCCGTGCTCGCCGCGTGGCGTGTCGACGATCTCGCCCGCCCAGCGACCTTCGGCGAACAGCGGTTCGGGATCGTCCGCGTGGCGCACCAGCGCGAGCACGCAGCAATAGTATGCGCGCCGGTCGTCGACGCCCCGCAACTGCTCGACGAGGTACGCATTGTTCGCCGCGTCGCCCGCGTCGCGACCCGCGCGCTGCGCGTAGCGTGCCGAATAGACGCCCGGTGCGCCGCGCAGCGCGCGCACGCACAGGCCGGAATCGTCGGCAATCGCCGGCAGGCCGGTGAGCCGCGACGCATGCCGCGCTTTCGTCAGCGCATTCTCGATGAACGTGCCGAACGGCTCTTCCGCCTCGGGCACGGCCAGGTCGCCCTGCGGCACGATCTCGATGCCGACCGTCGAGAACAGCGCGGTGAATTCGCGCAGCTTGCCGGCGTTGTTCGACGCGAGCACGATGCGCGAGAACGGCGCGAGGGTGCGATCGTCAGACATGGCCGGCGCCCAGCACGTCCTTCTGCAACTGCACGAGCTCGCCGATCCCGCTTTGCGCGAGGTCGAGCAGCGCGTTCATCTCGGCGCGCGAGAACGGCACGCCTTCGGCGGTGCCCTGGACTTCGACGAAGCCGCCGGCACCCGTCATC
Source organism: Burkholderia sp. SIMBA_062 (assembly GCF_046534765.1). Classification (NCBI taxonomy): domain Bacteria; kingdom Pseudomonadati; phylum Pseudomonadota; class Betaproteobacteria; order Burkholderiales; family Burkholderiaceae; genus Burkholderia; species Burkholderia sp. SIMBA_062. Next base: position 5,399 of record NZ_JAWRYD010000034.1, on the reverse strand, counting down.
ACGACGTTCATGTCGGTGTCGCAGCGCGAATCTTCCGCATAGTCGAGGTCGAGCAATGGCACGCCTTCGTACACGCCGACCGAGATCGCGGCGACATGATCGGTGATCGGCGAGCGCGCGAGCTTGCCGGCCGCGATCAGCTTCGACACGGCGTCGTGCGCGGCGACGAAGGCGCCGGTGATGCTCGCCGTGCGTGTGCCGCCGTCGGCCTGGATCACGTCACAGTCGATATGGATCGTGCGCGGGCCGAGCGCGTCGAGATCGAACACCGCGCGCAGCGCGCGGCCGATCAGGCGCTGAATTTCCTGCGTACGGCCCGTCTGCTTGCCGCGTGCGGCCTCGCGGTCGCTGCGCGTGTGCGTCGCACGCGGCAGCATCCCGTATTCGGCCGTCAGCCAGCCCTGACCGCGATCGCGCAGGAATTCGGGCACGCGTTCGGCGACGCTCGCGGTGCAGATCACCTTGGTGTCGCCGAATTCGACCAGGACCGAGCCTTCGGCGTGTTTCGTGTAATGGCGCGTGAGCGCGACCTTGCGCAGTTCGTCGGCGCGACGGCCGCTCGGGCGGGACAGGGAAGACGTCATGGGGGAATCGTGGACGGAAGAGGAAACCCCGATTTTAGCGCCGAACGGCAGCGTTGCCCGGCGGGGTAGGGTGCAAAAATGGGATAATGCGCGCTTCCCGCCCCGCGCCTTGCAATGCGCCGGGCGCCTCGACATATTCCCGCCCGCAAGGGCACCCAGACGGCGAGACGAACCATGATCTACAGCATGACGGGCTATGCGAGCGCGACGCGCGAACTCGCGACGGCCACCGGCAACGGCGGCACCAGCGTGTCGGTTGAACTGCGCACCGTGAACTCGCGCTTCCTCGACCTGAATTTCCGCATGCCGGACGACGTGCGCGCGTGCGAATCCGCGCTGCGCGAAATGCTGATGAACAAGCTGTCGCGCGGCAAGGTCGATGTGCGCATCAACCTGCAGCGCGGCGAGCAGAGCATCGGCGCAGGCGCGCTGAACCAGTCGGCGCTCGGCCAGCTCGCCGAGCTCGAGCGCTCGGTGCTCGATGCGTTCCCGGGTGTCGGCCGCCTGCGCGCGGGCGAGATCCTGCGCTGGCCCGGCGTGCTCGCCGAGAGCGGCGTGTCGGCGGATGCGATCCGCGATGCGGTGCTCGCGTGCGGCAAGGAGGCGATCGGCGAACTCGTCGTCGTGCGTTCGCGCGAAGGCGCGCAACTGGCGACGATGCTGCTGTCGAACGTCACCGAAATGGAAGCGATCGTCGCGCGCATCACGCCGCTCGTGCCGGAGCTGATCGCGAAGCATCAGCAGAAGATCGTCGAGCGGCTGCAGGAAGCGCTCGGCCTCGCGGCGCCCGAAGGCAGCGCCGCGATCGTCACGCGCGAGGAAGCCGCGGAACGCATTCGTCAGGAAGTGACGATGTACGGCATCCGGATCGACATCGCGGAAGAGCTGTCGCGACTCACCGCGCATCTGAACGAAACGCGTCACGTGATCGAGAAGGGCGGCCGCGTCGGCAAGCGTCTCGACTTCATGATGCAGGAACTGAATCGCGAAGCGAACACGCTCGGCTCGAAGGCGGCGGCGAAGGAACTGGCCGACGCATCGATGGCGCTCAAGCTGTTGATCGAGCAGATGCGCGAGCAAGTGCAAAACCTGGAGTAAAGAGATGAAACAACCCTCACTACGTTTGCTGTCCCTCGACGGGGCGGCGAGTGTTATCGGGGCGGCACGGCGGAGGCTGACATGACCGAATTCACCCGCGACGGCCACGCGTCGCATGCGCTGCACGGCGGCGTCTATCCCGGCAACCTGTTCATGGTCATCGCGCCGTCGGGCGCCGGCAAGTCGACGCTCGTGAACGCGCTGCTGTCGAAGGACAGCGACATCTGCCTGTCGATTTCGTACACGACCCGCAAGCCGCGCCCGGGCGAGCAGGACGGCCAGCACTACCACTTCACGACCGTCGAGGATTTCCGCGCGCGCCACGCCGCGCACGAATTCCTCGAGAGCGCCGAAGTGCACGGCAACTACTACGGCACGTCGCGCGTCTGGATCGAAGAGCAGATGATGAACGGCCACGACGTGCTGCTCGAGATCGACTGGCAGGGCGCGCAGCAGGTGAAGAAGCAGTTCCGCAACGCGGTCGGCATTTTCATTCTGCCGCCGTCGCTCGATGCGCTCGAGGAGCGCCTGAAGAAGCGCGGGCAGGACGAGCCGAACGTGATCACGCGACGCCTGCTCGCCGCGGGCAGCGAGATGGCGCACGCATCCGAGGCGGAATACGTCGTGATCAACGAGAATTTCGATCGTGCGCTGGCCGAGCTCGAATGCATCGTCACGGCAACGCGCCTGCGCTTTGCTTCGCAGTACGCGCGACACACGGAGCTGTTCATCGAGCTCGGCATCCATCTGCCCCACGCGGAATGACGCGGGGGTAGAGGGACATAAGGTAGAATAAGGACTATATTCAGAAGGAATTACCAACATGGCTCGCATTACTGTCGAAGACTGCCTGAAGCAAATCCCCAACCGCTTCGAACTGGCGCTCGCCGCCACCTACCGCGCGCGGCAGCTCGCGCAAGGCCATACGCCGAAGATCGAGAGCCGCGACAAGCCGACCGTCGTCGCGCTGCGCGAGATCGCTTCCGGTCACGTCGGCGTCGAGATGTTGAAGAAGGTGCCGGTGTAACGCGCATCCGGCCCGTTCCAGCCATGTAATCCACGCGCGCAACGACTCAACCTGGAGGCGAATATGAGCACCACCCCATCGTCCGCCTCCGCGGATTCGACCACCGAAGCCATGGCCCGGTCGCCTGCGCGCCAGTACATCGACGCGGTCCTCGAACAGTCCTTCCGGCATCTGTTCGGGCCGACCGCCACTCCGGAGCAGCCGCGCAAGCACGGCGTCGTTTCGATCGCGAAACTGACGGCCGTGCTGGCCGAGTATCTCCCTCCGGACGAAATCAAAGAGGTCAAGGCGGCGTTCCACTTCAGCGACGAAGCCCACCTCGGTCAATATCGCCAGAGCGGCGAACCCTACATCACCCATCCCGTCGCCGTCGCGGAAATCTGCGCCGGCTGGAAGCTCGACGCGCAAGCCGTGATGGCAGCGCTCCTGCACGACGTGATGGAAGACCAGGGCGTGACCAAGAGCGAGCTGGCCGAACGCTTCGGCCCGAAGGTCGCCGAACTCGTCGACGGCCTGTCGAAGCTCGACAAGATGGAGTTCCGCAGCCGCGAGGAAGCGCAGGCGGAAAACTTCCGCAAGATGCTGCTCGCGATGGCACGCGACGTGCGCGTCATCCTCGTCAAGCTCGCCGACCGTCTGCACAACATGCGCACGCTCGGCGCGGTGCCGATGGAAAAGCGCCGCCGCGTCGCACGCGAGACGCTCGACATCTATGCGCCGATCGCGCACCGCCTCGGGTTGAACAACACGTATCGCGAGCTGCAGGACATGAGCTTCGCGAATTTCAACCCGCATCGCTACGCGACGCTCGAGAAGGCCGTGAAGGCCGCGCGCGGCAACCGCCGCGAAGTGATCGGCAAGATCCTCGAGGCCGCGCAGCGCGCGATGACCGACGCGAAGATCGACGCCGAGATCACCGGCCGCGAAAAGACGATCTACAGCATCTACCGCAAGATGCGCGACAAGCAGCTGTCGTTCTCGCAGGTGCTCGACGTGTACGGCTTTCGCGTCGTCGTCGAGAGCCCGCTCGACTGCTACACGTGCATCGGTGCGCTGCACGCGCTGTACAAGCCCGTGCCCGGCAAGTTCAAGGACTACATCGCGATCCCGAAGATCAACGGCTATCAGTCGCTGCACACGACGCTCGTCGGGCCGTTCGGCGCGCCGATCGAGTTCCAGGTGCGCACGCGCAAGATGCACGAGATCGCCGAGGCCGGCGTGGCCGCGCACTGGCTATACAAGAACGGCGGCGCCGATCTGAACGACGTGCAGAAGCGCGCGCACCAGTGGCTGAAGTCGCTGCTCGACATCCAGAGCGAAGCCGGCGATTCGAGCGAATTCCTTGAGCATGTGAAGATCGACCTGTTCCCGGATGCGGTCTACGTGTTCACGCCGAAGTCGCGGATCATGGCGCTGCCGCGCGGCGCGACGGCGCTCGATTTCGCGTATTCGATCCACAGCGATCTCGGCAACCAGTGCGTGGCCGTGAAGATCAACAACGAGTTGCTGCCGCTGCGTACCGAGCTGAAGAGCGGCGACATCGTCGAGGTGATCACCGCGCCGTATTCGAAGCCGAACCCCGCGTGGCTCGGTTTCGTGCGCACCGGCAAGGCACGCTCGGCGATTCGTCACTATCTGAAGACGATGCGCCTGAACGAGTCGGTGCAGCTCGGCGAGCGGCTCGTCGACCAGAGCCTGAAGGGTTACGGGCTTGCGCTGGCCGACGTGGCGCCGGAAGTATGGGAGAAGCTCGTGCAGTGGACGGGCAACAAGAGCCGCCAGGAAATCTTCGCGGACATCGGCCTCGGCCGCCGCGTTGCCGCGGTGATGGCCAAGCGCATCGAGGTGCTGACGAGCGGCCGCGATGCGGACGACGATCTGCCGAAGTCCGAGCGGCATCCCGCGCACAATGCGCCGCCGGTCGTCATTACCGGCACCGAAGGGATGTCCGTGCAGCTGTCGGCGTGCTGCCGGCCGATTCCGGGCGATGCGATCATGGGCTATATCGGCATCGGCCTCGGGATGGCGATTCATACGACCGATTGCCGTGTCGCGCAGCGCATCCATCGCCGCGATCCGGGCCGCTGGATCGACGTCGAGTGGGCGCCGCAGCCGGGTCGCCTGTTCGACGTGGCGGTGAAGGCGCTCGTGAAGAACACGAAGGGCATCTTCGCGCGCGTGGCGGCGGACATCACGTCGGCCGACGCGAACATCGTCCACATCGCAATGGACGAGGATCTGACGCACGAATCGACGGTGCTGCGCTTCGTGATCCAGGTCAGCGACCGCGTGCACCTGGCGAACGTGATGCGGCGCGTGCGGACCAATCCGGATGTCATGCGGATCATGCGCGAGCGCTCGACCGACGACAGCGTGCATGCGCGTCACGACGGCGGCATGCGCATCGAGCGCGAGCGCCAAGATTACTGACGCGACGCGTTGCCTGAGCGGGATACGACGGCGGCCACGGGCCGCCGTTTTTCATGGGTGACGCGGGCCGGGCGGCGTGGTGCGGTGGCGGCTCGGCTCGAGCAGAGCGGGAGCGACGATCGCCGGGAAGAAGCATGGACGAGTGGGCAAAGAAAAAGGGCCTTCCCGGAGGAAGGCCCTTCTAAGGTGGCGCGGCTGGCAGGATTCGAACCCACGACCCCTTGGTTCGTAGCCAAGTACTCTATCCAACTGAGCTACAG
>NZ_JAWRYD010000729.1:0-200 GCF_046534765.1 Burkholderia sp. SIMBA_062 | reverse complement strand
AACGGCCGCGACGAAGGCTTCACGAAGCTGATCTTCGACGAGGAAACCCATCGCGTGATCGGCGGCGGCATCGTCGGCCTGAACGCGGGCGACCTGATCAGCGAAGTGTGTCTCGCCGTCGAGATGGGCGCGGACGCGGAAGACATCGGCAAGACGATTCACCCGCACCCGACGCTCGGCGAATCGGTCGGCATGGCCGC
>NZ_JAWRYD010000728.1:0-201 GCF_046534765.1 Burkholderia sp. SIMBA_062 | reverse complement strand
GCTGGCAGGATTCGAACCCACGACCCCTTGGTTCGTAGCCAAGTACTCTATCCAACTGAGCTACAGCCGCACGCAAAGTGGTACTGCTTCAACTGTCGGAACCTTCTGCGATGGGAAGGTCCCCAAAAAGGTGGCGCGGCTGGCAGGATTCGAACCCACGACCCCTTGGTTCGTAGCCAAGTACTCTATCCAACTGAGCTA
>NZ_JAWRYD010000727.1:0-201 GCF_046534765.1 Burkholderia sp. SIMBA_062 | reverse complement strand
GCCGAGCTGGAAGTTCTCGGTCGGCTCGCCGTCCTTGCCCACGCCCATGTTGCCGGTGGCGACGCCCTTCACCGAGCTGTCGTCGTTGTACAGAATCTCGGCGGCCGGGAAGCCCGGGAAGATTTCGACGCCCAGCGCTTCGGCCTGTGCCCCAAGCCAGCGCGTGACGTTGCCCAGCGAGATCACGTAGTTGCCGTGGTT
>NZ_JAWRYD010000726.1:0-203 GCF_046534765.1 Burkholderia sp. SIMBA_062 | reverse complement strand
GCGGGAGTAGCTCAGTTGGTAGAGCGCAACCTTGCCAAGGTTGAGGTCGCGAGTTCGAGACTCGTCTCCCGCTCCAGATTTTTCTGGCAGCGTGTTGTACGGCGAAGCGCTGCAGATGCAGGACATATGCGGGAGTAGCTCAGTTGGTAGAGCGCAACCTTGCCAAGGTTGAGGTCGCGAGTTCGAGACTCGTCTCCCGCTCC
>NZ_JAWRYD010000725.1:0-205 GCF_046534765.1 Burkholderia sp. SIMBA_062 | reverse complement strand
TGCTCAACAAGCAGAGCCGTGCGGTGAACTACGTCTGGAACTTCTGCAATGACACGCAGAAGCACGCGCTCAAGTGGCGCAAGAAGTGGTCGACGGGATTCGATCTGAACGTGCTGACGATCGGCAGCAGCAAGGCGCTCGGCATCCACTCCGGCACGATCAACGCGACGTGCGAGCAATACGCGAAGTCGCGCAGTCAGCACCG
>NZ_JAWRYD010000724.1:0-209 GCF_046534765.1 Burkholderia sp. SIMBA_062 | reverse complement strand
TTTCTGGCCGAGCACTACGGCACCGAAGTGTCGCCCGACTTCATCAGCTCGGTCACCGACGAGGTGATGGCCGAGGCCCTGAGCTGGCAGAACCGTCCGCTCGAGCCAATGTACCCGGTGGTGTTCTTCGACGCGCTGCGGGTCAAGATCCGCGACGACGGCGTGGTCAGCAACAAGGCCGTCTATCTGGCCTTGGGCATCCAGGCCGA
>NZ_JAWRYD010000723.1:0-209 GCF_046534765.1 Burkholderia sp. SIMBA_062 | reverse complement strand
TTTCTGGCCGAGCACTACGGCACCGAAGTGTCGCCCGACTTCATCAGCTCGGTCACCGACGAGGTGATGGCCGAGGCGCTGAGCTGGCAGAACCGCCCGCTCGAGCCAATGTACCCGGTGGTGTTCTTCGATGCGCTGCGGGTCAAGATCCGCGACGACGGCGTGGTCAGCAACAAGGCCGTCTATCTGGCCTTGGGCATCCAGGCCGA
>NZ_JAWRYD010000722.1:0-210 GCF_046534765.1 Burkholderia sp. SIMBA_062 | reverse complement strand
GTTCGGCGAGCGATTCACGCAGGCGCGTGGATAACCTGTTGTTCAACCGCCTCGCCCACAAAAATGCGGACAGGTTCACAGGCGCTCCCAGGTCGACACATGCCCGGCGCTTCGAATGTCGAACAACGCAGCTACTTGACCATACGACAGCCCGTCACGCCGCATGCGCCGCAACACCGACAACTTGAACTGCGCGTCGTAGTGGCCGAC
>NZ_JAWRYD010000721.1:0-218 GCF_046534765.1 Burkholderia sp. SIMBA_062 | reverse complement strand
GGCCGGTCAGGGTCGTCATGTCAGACGGCCCAGCACGAACAACCGAACGCGCCCCAGAAGCCCTTCGCGTCCGACGTCGGCAGCTCACGGCCCCACGCGCTCGCATGCGCATGGCCGTGCATGCCGCAGGCACTCGCGCAGCCGCACATCGCCGCGGCCGCCGCGCGCTGCAGCGGCGCGCCCTCGCGCTGCGTCGCACCCCAGCCGCCATAGCCGCC
>NZ_JAWRYD010000720.1:0-228 GCF_046534765.1 Burkholderia sp. SIMBA_062 | reverse complement strand
GCGCGTTGCGCCGGGCGGATCATGCCGACGAACGGCGCGCCCAGATGGAGAAACGGACCGTAAGCCTTGCGGAATCCGAACTGCTTGTAAAACGCCTGCCGCGCGGCGGGCACGTGCGTGCGCAGCGCGGCATCGGGCCACGCGGCGTGCGCGGCGGTCAGCGCGCGTTCGAGCAGATGCTCGAGCGTATCGTCGTCGCGACACGCCTCGCTCGTCAGCACCTTGTCG
>NZ_JAWRYD010000719.1:0-228 GCF_046534765.1 Burkholderia sp. SIMBA_062 | reverse complement strand
CATTTGTTCAACCGGGTGCGACCGGTGCGCGTGTCGCGGAGTGCTCCCGGGTTCCGGCGAAAAAAAAAGCGGCTTTGCAGCCGCTTTTTCGATTTTTACCGATGCTTTCGGTCGCTCATTACATTCACTTGCGCAGCTTGGCGAAGGCAGCTGCCATTGCATTGCCGGAGGGAGCCGGGCTGCTGCTGCGTCCTCCAGGGGAACTCCCCGTGGGGCGCTGGCGGGGGG
>NZ_JAWRYD010000718.1:0-228 GCF_046534765.1 Burkholderia sp. SIMBA_062 | reverse complement strand
CGGAGAGCTTTATCGCGATATTGTGTGATGTGTATCGCCCCGCAAAGTCGGTCGAGTTGGAAGGGGAGAGGGAGCCGAATTCACCCGAAGCCCGTCGCCGCGCGACTGTCGCATGGCGAGTGCTCAGGTCCTGGAGAACGCCTCCTGGGGTCGATGCCACCAACCGTGTCCAATATGAAGCGATGATGGACTGGATTTCGCGGGCTCGTTGGCTGGCTGGGGAGGAAG
>NZ_JAWRYD010000717.1:0-228 GCF_046534765.1 Burkholderia sp. SIMBA_062 | reverse complement strand
CTGCACGTCGGTGCGCCGTAACGGCAGCCGTCCGCCTTGCAGCCGCGCCAGATTGAGCAGTTGCTCGACCATGCGCGACATGCGCCGTCCGCAATGCTCGATGCGCTTGCCCACCGACACGATCTTCTCGTCGCTCGACGCGCGCATCAGATATTCCGCCGAACTCATCACCGCCGACAACGGCGTGCGCAGATCGTGGCTCAGCACGGCCATCAGCATTTCGTTGGC
>NZ_JAWRYD010000145.1:0-364 GCF_046534765.1 Burkholderia sp. SIMBA_062 | reverse complement strand
AGGAACGCGCGGATCGACGGGTGCGTCTTGTAGCGCTGGAATTCCTCGAACGGCGACAGGTACGGGTTCGTGTAGCCGAGGCCCACCACGAAGCCGACCACCACTTGGTTGTTGTCCATGTGATACAGGAACGAGCCGCCGTACGTGTCCGACTTCAGCGGCCAGCCGGCCGTGTGGATCACGAGGCCCGGCTTGTGCTTGGCCGGATCGATTTCCCACAGCTCCTTGATGCCGATCCCGTACGCCTGCGGATCGGCGTTCGCGTCGAGCTTGAACTTCGAGATCAGCTGGCGGCCGAGGTGGCCGCGGCAGCCTTCGGCGAACAGCGTGTACTTCGCGTGCAGCTCCATGCCGAGCTGGAAGT
>NZ_JAWRYD010000716.1:0-228 GCF_046534765.1 Burkholderia sp. SIMBA_062 | reverse complement strand
GACTGCGCACGTCTCCGGCGGCCGACCACGCAAGCAACCGCACCCCGAACCAATTCAAGCCGTTTCCGCCACCGCCTCGGGCATCTTCCCGTCGCCGACACGATTGATCGTGCCTTGCGCGATCGCGACGAGCCGCTCGTGATCGCCGTCGATGACGTACACGTGACACTGTCAGGTCGCCTGATGCCGGCCCGCGTAGACGACCTGCGCGCGCGCGACGAGCGTGCC
>NZ_JAWRYD010000715.1:0-228 GCF_046534765.1 Burkholderia sp. SIMBA_062 | reverse complement strand
GACGAACCGCGCGGGCTCATCTGGCTCAATGCCTCCACGCTCAACGACACCTACGCGATCGGCCTGCCCAGCGAATTCGCGCAGCAGACCGGCATCAAGACGGTCTCGCAGCTCGCGGATTATCTGAAGTCGAATCCCAAGGCGAAGCGTATGGTGTTCGGCATGGACGCCGAGTTCGCGAATCGTCCCGACGGCCTGAAGCCGCTGCTCGAAACCTACGGCATGCAC
>NZ_JAWRYD010000714.1:0-228 GCF_046534765.1 Burkholderia sp. SIMBA_062 | reverse complement strand
ATGGTAGCTAATCACCACATAATGTTAGATACAAGGATGGGGTTGGGTCGCGCTACATATCAGTCCGTAATCGGCTACGCCGGGCGTACGGCGCCGTATGACCAATGTCCTGCTCTGACATCATCTGACGCCTCCATGCCGCTAAGCGGCATACAGAGCACAATATTTATTGTTTTACTAATTATTAAGTAAATTTTCCGTACATGAATTATTAGGAGGACAGACTAG
>NZ_JAWRYD010000713.1:0-228 GCF_046534765.1 Burkholderia sp. SIMBA_062 | reverse complement strand
CCGCTGTCGATGCGCACGCTCGCGCGCTGGCCTGCATCGCCGAGCCGGAACTCGACGCCCGCGGGCATGTGCAAATGCTTGAGCGTGCCCGTGGACGGCAGGAAACCGCGCACCGGATTCTCCGCGTAAATACGCGCTTCGAGCGCATGCCCCGTCACCGCGAGTTGCGACTGCGCGAGCGGCAGCGGTTCGCCCGCCGCCACGCGCAACTGCCACTCGACGAGATCG
>NZ_JAWRYD010000712.1:0-228 GCF_046534765.1 Burkholderia sp. SIMBA_062 | reverse complement strand
ACGAGCAGTCTGCAGGTTTCATGGCTGCCACCTACGGCCGACTGACCGGCAAGACTGGCGTCAGCCTGTCCACCCTCGGCCCTGGCGCCACCAACCTGGTTACCGCCAGCGCCTACGCCTACCTGGGCGGCATGCCGATGATGATGATCACCGGGCAGAAGCCGATCAAGAAGTCCAAGCAGGGCCGCTTCCAGATCATTGACGTGTGCGGCATGATGGACCCCATCA
>NZ_JAWRYD010000711.1:0-228 GCF_046534765.1 Burkholderia sp. SIMBA_062 | reverse complement strand
ATCTCATTCTAAATCGCCAGTGCTGGATGGTTGAGCTAGGACCTCTTGTTACTGTTAAAGCCTTCTATTAGTAATAATATTAGGGTTTGATTTGGCTTCAACAAGAATTATGGTGCCGGTGTTGTTTAAACCATCCAGTGTGCCTAACTAGAAAAGTTTTTGGAGCTAAGCCAAAATGTGAAGTATATATATTGAACTGATGTTGTTTAGATATGTGATCAGCCAAAC
>NZ_JAWRYD010000710.1:0-228 GCF_046534765.1 Burkholderia sp. SIMBA_062 | reverse complement strand
ATGCCGGGTTGACGTCGGCATCGGCCGGGCCCACATCGGCCACTGTCGGGAACAGCACCGCGTCCAGGCCCAGGTTGTCCATCCAGTCTTCCAGGTCCAGTTTGCGGGTGTGCTCCAGGCCGCGCAGGCCGTCAGGCACAGTCTCGATCTGGTCCCAGGTCTTCAGGCCGCGCTTGGCCATGTTGACGTACTCATCCATGCCGGCGGCCAGGTCGTCCTCACGGTTGG
>NZ_JAWRYD010000709.1:0-229 GCF_046534765.1 Burkholderia sp. SIMBA_062 | reverse complement strand
AGCAGAGCCGCATCGACTTCCGCCTGGAAACCCGCTACGTCGACGAGCAGGCCACCGACCTCGACGACGCCCTGGCGCGCATCGCCAAGTACACTGCCGAAGGCAAGGCCATCTCCATCGCCCTGCACGGCAACGCTGCGGAAATCCTGCCAGAGCTGGTCAAGCGTGGCGTGCGCCCGGACATGGTCACCGACCAGACCAGCGCCCACGACCCACTGAACGGCTACCT
>NZ_JAWRYD010000708.1:0-229 GCF_046534765.1 Burkholderia sp. SIMBA_062 | reverse complement strand
GGCCGAGGCCACGGTCGAACGCACCGGCAGCGCCGCGCCGAAGAACTCTTTGTAGACCTCGTTGAAACCGGCGAAATGGCTCATGTCCGACAGCCATACCGTGGCCTTTACCACTTGATCGAAGCGCGCGCCGCAAGCCGCCAGGCTTTCGGCGATGCGCTCGCAGGCTGCGCGGGTCTGGGCCTGGATATCACCGCGCACTACTTCACCACTGGTGCTCATCGGCACC
>NZ_JAWRYD010000707.1:0-229 GCF_046534765.1 Burkholderia sp. SIMBA_062 | reverse complement strand
CTTTCCAGGTTGGCATCGGCACGGATACCTTCATCGCGACTGAATAGAAGGGGTTCGCCCTTGCGTTGCGGCACACTGACCGGGACGACTTCGGCTTCGAACCGGCCTTCGGCCCAGGCTTGTGCTGCTCGACGGTGGCTTTCAATCGCGTAGGCATCGCTGGCCTCACGGCTGATGCCATAGCTGCGGGCAAGATTTTCTGCCGTTTCGATCATCCCGGAGATGAAGC
>NZ_JAWRYD010000706.1:0-229 GCF_046534765.1 Burkholderia sp. SIMBA_062 | reverse complement strand
CACGCGCTTCAGGTATGCCTGCGCGCTCTGCGGCAGCGCGTCGAACTGCGTGATGCCGATGGTGCTTTCCTTCCAGCCCGCGAAGGTCTCGTAGACCGGCTCGCAGGCCGCCACTTGCGAGGCGCCGCGCGGCAGGATGTCCACGTCCTGGCCGTCGACCTTGTAGCCGACGCAGGGCTTCACTTCTTCGAGGCCGTCGAGCACGTCGAGCTTGGTGATGCACAGGCCC
>NZ_JAWRYD010000033.1:0-89563 GCF_046534765.1 Burkholderia sp. SIMBA_062 | reverse complement strand
AAGGACGCGCCTTTCTTTTGGTTACTTTTCTTTGGAAGACAAAGAAAAGTGACCGCCGCCCCGCGCAGGGGCGACGCCAGCAGACCGTTATGAAAGCAAGTTCAACGACGAGGCGTGGATGACCGACAGAAACCCCACGCCCCTGCGAGCCGCAACGCTCATCAAAGAATGATGCGACGGAAATCCCCGAGCAACGCTCCGAGATACGCATTGAACCGCGCGGCTTCCGCGCCATCGATCACGCGATGGTCATACGACAGCGACAGCGGCAGCGTCAGACGCGGCACGAACTGCTTGCCGTCCCACACCGGCTTCATCTGGCCGCGCGACAACCCGAGGATTGCGACTTCCGGCGCGTTGATGATCGGCGTGAAGTGGGTGCCGCCGATCCCGCCGAGCGACGAGATCGAGAAGCAGCCGCCCTGCATCTGGTCCGGCTTCAGCTTGCCGTCGCGGGCGGCCTTCGACAGCTCGGCCATTTCCTTCGCGATGTCGACGAGCCCCTTCTTGTCCGCGTCGCGGATCACCGGCACGACGAGGCCGTTCGGCGTATCGGCAGCGAAACCGACGTGGTAGTACTGCTTGAACACCAGGTTGTCGCCGTCGAGGCTCGCGTTGAAGGTCGGGAACTTCTTCAGCGCGGCGACGACTGCCTTGATCACGAACGCGAGCATCGTGAACTTCACGCCCGACTTCTCGTGCTCCTTGTTCAACTGCACGCGCAGCGCTTCGAGCTCGGTGATGTCGGCTTCGTCGTTGTTCGTGACGTGCGGGATCATCACCCAGTTGCGATGCAGGTTCGCGCCCGAGATCTTCTTGATCCGCGACAGCGGCTTCGCCTCGAACGGGCCGAACTTCGAGAAGTCGACCTTCGGCCACGGCAGCAGGTTCAGCTCGCCGCCGCCTGCCGGCGCGGCTGCCGCGGCCGGTGCCGCGCGCTGGCCCGTCATCACGCCCTTCACGAAGCCCGTGACGTCTTCCTTCGTGATGCGGCCCTTCGGACCGCTACCCTGCACGCGCGCGACTTCGACGCCGAGTTCGCGCGCGAACTTGCGCACCGACGGCGACGCGTGGCTTGCGCGATACTCGCCCGACGGTGCCGCGGCAGGTGCGGCTGCGGCCGGAGCCGGCGCAGCCTTCGCGGGTGCCGGTGCGGCGGCAGGCGCGGGCGCGGCCGCGGCCGGAGCCGGTGCGCTCGCCTGCGGCGCGGCGGCAGCCGGTGCGCCGGCGGCGTCGAGCAGCACGATCAGCGTGCCTTCCGACACCGAATCGCCCACCTTGACCTTGATTTCCTTCACGACGCCGGCGGCCGGGCTCGGCACGTCCATCGTCGCCTTGTCCGACTCGAGCGTGACGAGCGACTGCTCCTTCTCGACCGTGTCGCCGACCTTCACGCCGATCTCGATCACCGGGACATCCTTGTAGTCGCCGATGTCGGGCACCTTCACCTCGAGCGTGCCGCCCGACGCTGCCGGCGCGGCGGCCGGTGCCGCTGCGGCCGGGGCGGCCGGTGCCGGCGCTGCCGCGGGAGCCGGGGCCGCCGCCGGCGCTGCCGCGCCGTTCACCTGCGCCGCGGCGCCGCCTTCGAGCAGGATGATCAGCGAGCCTTCCGACACGGAATCGCCCACCTTGACCTTCACTTCCTTGACCGTGCCGGCGGCCGGACTCGGCACGTCCATCGTCGCCTTGTCCGACTCGAGCGTGACGAGCGACTGCTCGGGCTCGACCGTGTCGCCCGCCTTCACGAGCACCTCGATGACGGGCACGTCCTTGTAATCGCCGATATCCGGCACCTTCACTTCGATCGCTTGACTCATCTTTTTGTGTCTCCATGGCCGCGCGCGCCCCTCCCGGAAGCGGCGCGCGGCATCACACGGCGCGTGTGCGTTAAACGGTCATCGGGTTGGGCTTCGACGGATCGAGGTTGTACTTGGCGATCGCGTCCGCGACCACCTTGCGCTCGATCGTGCCTTCGTCGGCCAGCGCGTTGAGCGCGGCGACGGTGACCCAGTGACGGTCGACTTCGAAGAAGTGACGCAGCTTTTCGCGGGTGTCCGAACGACCAAAGCCGTCCGTGCCCAGCACGACGAAGCGGCGATCGACCTGACCACGGATCTGGTCGACCAGCGCGCGCACGTAGTCGGTCGATGCGATGACCGGACCCTGCGTGTCCTTCAGGCACTTCTGCACGTGCGACAGGCGACGCTCCTCGGTCGGATGGAGCAGGTTCCAGCGCTCGACTTCATGGCCTTCACGCGCGAGTTCCGTGAAGCTCGGCACGCTCCAGAGGTCGGCCGCGACGCCCCAGTCGTTCTTCAGCAGGTCGGCCGCAGCGATCACTTCGTTGAAGATCGTGCCCGCGCCCAACAGCTGCACGCGCGGCGCCTTCTTGTCGGCGTCGGCCTTCTTGAACGCGTACATGCCCTTGATGATGTCGGCCGCCACGTGCTCGCCCTGCGGAATCGCCGGGTGCTCGTAGTTCTCGTTCATCACCGTGACGTAGTAGTACACGTCTTCCTGGTCCTGCACCATGCGGCGCAGACCGTCCTGGATGATCACCGCGAGTTCGTAGCCGAACGTCGGGTCGTAGCTCACGCAGTTCGGCACCGACGCCGCCCACAGGAGCGAGTGGCCGTCTTCGTGCTGCAGGCCTTCGCCGTTCAGCGTGGTGCGGCCCGCGGTGCCGCCGAGCAGGAAGCCGCGCGAGCGCATGTCGCCCGCCGCCCATGCGAGGTCGCCGATCCGCTGGAAGCCGAACATCGAATAGAAGATGTAGAACGGCACCATGATCTCGCCGTGCGTCGAATACGACGTCGCCGCCGCGATCCAGTCGCACATGCCGCCCGCTTCGTTGATGCCTTCCTGCAGGATCTGGCCGGTCTGCGATTCCTTGTAGAACATCAGCTGATCGGAATCTTCCGGCACGTACTTCTGGCCTTCCTGGTTCCAGATACCGATCTGGCGGAACAGGCCTTCCATGCCGAACGTACGCGATTCGTCCGGGACGATCGGCACGACGCGCTTGCCGAGCGCCTTATCCTTCAGCAGGATGTTCAGGATCCGCACGAACGCCATCGTCGTCGAGATCTCGCGGCCTTCGCCCGTGCCCTTCAGCAGCGGCTCGAATGCGTCGAGCGCCGGCACCGGCAGCGAGGTCGCCTTTTCGCGGCGATGCGGCAGGTAGCCGCCGAGGTCCATGCGCTTCTGGCGCATGTATTCGAGTTCCTTCGAGCCTTCCTCGAACTTCAGGTACGGCACGTCGGCGATCTGCTCGTCGGCGATCGGCAGGCGGAACTGGTCACGGAACTTCTTCAGTTGCTCGACCGGCAGCTTCTTCTGCTGGTGCGTGATGTTCATCGCCTGGCCCGACTCGCCCATCCCGTAGCCCTTGATGGTCTTGGCGAGGATGACGGTCGGCGCGCCCTTCGTGTTGGTCGCTTCGTGGAATGCCGCGTAGATCTTGTGCGGATCGTGGCCGCCCCGGTTCAGCGCCCAGATGTCGTCGTCCGACCAGTCGGCGACGAGCGCCTTCAGTTCAGGCGTGTTGAAGAAGTGTTCGCGAACGAACGCGCCCGATTCCGACTTGTACGTCTGGTATTCGCCGTCGACGGCTTCCATCATGCGGCGCATCAGCGCGCCCGTCTGGTCGCGTGCGAACAGCGCATCCCAGCGGCTGCCCCAGATGACCTTGATCACGTTCCAGCCGGCACCGCGGAATTCCGATTCCAGTTCCTGGATGATCTTGCCGTTGCCGCGCACCGGGCCGTCGAGACGCTGCAGGTTGCAGTTGATCACGAACACGAGGTTGTCGAGCTTCTCGCGGCTCGCCATGCCGATCGCGCCGAGCGATTCCGGTTCGTCCGTCTCGCCGTCGCCGAGGAACGCCCAGACCTTGCGGCCGGCAGTCTTCGCGATGCCGCGCGATTCCAGGTACTTCATGAAGCGGGCCTGGTAGATCGCCATGATCGGGCCGAGACCCATCGACACCGTCGGGAACTGCCAGAAGTCCGGCATCAGCCACGGGTGCGGGTACGACGAGATGCCCTTGCCGTCGACTTCCTGCCGGAAGTTGTCGAGCTGCTCTTCCGACAGGCGGCCGAGCAGGAACGCGCGCGAGTACACGCCCGGCGACGAATGGCCCTGCACGAACACGAGATCGCCGCCGTGCTGGTCGGACGCCGCGTGCCAGAAGTGGTTGTAGCCGACGTCATAGAGCGTCGCGGCCGACGCGAACGACGCGATGTGGCCGCCGACGTTCGTGTCCTTGCCCGCGCGCAGCACCATCGCCAGCGCGTTCCAGCGCGTGTACGAACGAATGCGGTGCTCGATGTCCTGGTCGCCCGGGATCTTCGCC
Organism: Burkholderia sp. SIMBA_062; assembly: GCF_046534765.1. Classification (NCBI taxonomy): domain Bacteria; kingdom Pseudomonadati; phylum Pseudomonadota; class Betaproteobacteria; order Burkholderiales; family Burkholderiaceae; genus Burkholderia; species Burkholderia sp. SIMBA_062. The sequence goes on along the minus strand of NZ_JAWRYD010000033.1, from coordinate 85,209 downwards.
TGTGCGGCAACGGGAATCGTGTTGATGTACGGGGTGTTGGCGGAGAACGGCAGGTGTTCGCCGTGCATGCGGGCGAACTCGATCTGCTTTTCGATCAGGTAGTGCGCGCGGCCAGTGCCCACGGAGGAGATCACGCCGTCGAGCGATTCGAGCCACTCAACGGTTTCTTGCGGGTCGTCGTCACGTTCGGCGGCGACATACTTCATCACTTCGTTCGGTACAGCGGACATTCTCGTCTCCTGGGTCCTGGAATGTGAGGATCGCTCTCATGCAGACGACGCGGCGCGACCGGCTGCGGGCAAGCTCCGACGGATTGTAATGAGCGTGGACGGGCACGCGCAACTGAATTTTCGAATTATGAGATCTTTTCTCGCAATGCGAAATATTGCTGCGCTGCACCCATCCGCTGGGCCTCCGCGGCGCGCGCCGCGGGCACAAATCCGTTTCCGTTCAACATATCCGGTACAGGTTTTCCATGTATTGCGCTGCGCTACAATCCTGCCATGTTGACCGATCGGCTTTTCGCACGCTCGGCGCGACCGTCGGGCCCGCCGGCGGAGTCGCAGCCGTCCCGTTGGCACCACGGACCGTGGTGGTCCAATTCCTATTTGCTGACGCCGCTGCTGTCGATCCTCGTGTTCCTCGTGGTGATGAGCCTGATTCTATGGAGCCTCAATCGCCGCGAACAGCAGCAGCAGGAAGACACGCTGTTCCGTAACGTCGCGTGGGCGCAGCAGCAGATCCGCCTGTCGATGACGGGTGCGCAGGAGCAGTTGCAGGCGCTGTCGCGCGATCTCGCGTCGGGCCGCCTCGACCAGAACGCGTTCCAGATGGCCGTCGCGGACGTGATGCAGACGCATCCGGAAATCCTCTATCTGAACTGGTACACCGCCCCCGGCGTGCAGCGCTGGCCGGCCGTGCACCCGCCGCTGCTCGGCCAGCGGCTCGCGAAGCCCGGCGACGCCCAGATGCAGGACGCCGTGCGCGGCGCGTACGACGAAGCGCGCAGCACGCGCCGCCAGGCCTATTCGCCGCTGATCTACGACGACTTCGGCAACGGCTTCATCACGCTGCAGACGCCCGTGATGCGCGGCGACCGCGAATATCTCGGCTCGATCGCCGCGGTGTTCTCGGTCGAAGGCATCCTGAAGCACGACATCCCGCAGGAGTTGTCGTCGAAGTACAAGATCTCGATCACCGACGCGAACAACCGCGAGCTGTCGTCCACATCGACGCGCCCGCGCCTGCCGCGCGACTCCCATTACGACCTGCCGCTCGATCCGCCCGGCCACGGGCTGACCGTGCGGGTGTACGCGTTCCCGCAGCTCACGAACCTGACCAACAACACGCTCGTGTGGCTCGTCGCCGGGCTGTCGTGCTTCGTGCTGTGGAGCCTCTGGAGCCTGTGGAAGCATACGCGCCAGCGCTTCGAGGCGCAGCAGGCGCTGTACGCGGAAGCGTTCTTCCGCCGCGCGATGGAAAATTCGGTGCTGATCGGCATGCGCGTGCTCGACATGCACGGCCGCATCACGCACGTGAACCCCGCGTTCTGCCGGATGACGGGCTGGGACGAAACCGACCTGGTCGGCAAGGTGGCGCCGTTCCCGTACTGGCCGCGCGACGCGTATCCGGAAATGCAGCGCCAGCTCGACATGACGCTGCGCGGCAAGGCGCCGAGCTCGGGCTTCGAGCTGCGCGTGCGGCGCAAGAACGGCACGCTGTTCCATGCGCGCCTCTACGTGTCGCCGCTGATCGACAGCTCGGGCCGCCAGACCGGCTGGATGTCGTCGATGACCGACATCACCGAGCCGAAGCGCGCACGCGAGGAACTCGCGGCCGCGCACGAGCGCTTCACGACGGTGCTCGAAAGCCTCGACGCCGCGGTGTCGGTGCTCGCCGCCGACGAAGCCGAGCTGCTGTTCGCGAACCGCTACTACCGCCATCTGTTCGGGATCCGCCCGGACGGCCATCTCGAGCTGTCGGGTGGGGGCTTCGACCGCGCGCAGGCATCGTCCGACTCGATCGACATGGTCGACACGTTCGCGGGCCTGCCGGCCGCCGCGCTGACGAGCAGCACGGCCGACGCGCAGGAGGTGTACGTCGAGAGCATCCAGAAATGGTTCGAGGTGCGCCGCCAGTACATCCAGTGGGTGGACGGCCACCTCGCGCAGATGCAGATCGCGACCGACATCACGACCCGCAAGAAGGCGCAGGAACTCGCGCACCAGCAGGAAGAGAAGCTGCAGTTCACGAGCCGATTGATGACGATGGGTGAAATGGCGTCGTCGATTGCTCACGAATTGAACCAGCCGCTCGCCGCGATCAACAACTACTGCTCGGGCACACTCGCGCTCGTGAAGAGCGGCCGCGGCACGCCCGAGACGCTGCAGCCCGCGCTGGAAAAGACCGCGCAGCAGGCGCTGCGCGCGGGGATGATCGTCAAGCGGATCCGCGAATTCGTGAAGCGCAGCGAGCCGAAGCGCCAGCCGGCGCGGGTCGCGGACATCGTCGCCGACGCGGTCGGGCTCGCCGAAATCGAGGCCAGGAAGCGCAGGATCCGGATCGTCACGGAAATCCTCGCAAGAATGCCTATTATTTATGTCGACCCCGTGCTGATCGAGCAGGTGCTGATGAACCTGATGAAGAACGCGGCCGAGGCGATGGCCGACGTGAAGCCGGCGGCGGCGGACGGCGTGATCCGCGTCGTCGCCGACATCGACGCGGGTTTCGTCGACATCCGCGTGATCGACCAGGGTCCGGGCGTCGACGAAGCGAGCGCCGAACGCCTGTTCGAACCGTTTTACAGCACCAAGTCCGACGGCATGGGCATGGGGCTGAACATCTGCCGTTCGATCATCGAATCGCATCGGGGGCGTCTGTGGGTGGTCAACAATGTCGAACCGGACGGCCGCATTTCCGGCGCGACATTCCACTGCAGCCTGCCCATTGGGGAACCCGCTGATCTCGGCCAAGGGGGGCGCGAGGCATCGGCATCACATACCGTTACGGGAGAACTATGAATAGCCCTGTCACCACCACTCAGGAAACCGTCTTCGTCGTCGACGACGACGAGGCCGTACGGGACTCGCTGCGCTGGCTGCTGGAGGCGAACGGCTATCGCGTGCAATGCTTCTCGAGCGCGGAGCAATTCATCGATGCCTACCAGCCGGCGCAGCAGGCCGGCCAGATCGCATGCCTGATCCTCGACGTGCGGATGTCGGGCATGAGCGGCCTCGAGCTGCAGGAGCGCCTGATCGCCGACAACGCCGCGCTGCCGATCATCTTCGTCACGGGCCACGGCGACGTGCCGATGGCGGTATCGACGATGAAAAAGGGTGCGATGGACTTTATCGAGAAACCGTTCGACGAGGCCGAGCTGCGCAAGCTCGTCGAGCGGATGCTCGACAAGGCCCGAAGCGAAAGCAAGAGCGTCCAGGAACAGCGCGCCGCGAGCGAGCGTCTGTCGAAGCTCACCGCACGCGAGCAGCAGGTGCTCGAGCGGATCATCGCCGGCCGGCTGAACAAGCAGATCGCCGACGATCTCGGGATCAGCATCAAGACGGTCGAAGCGCACCGCGCGAACATCATGGAAAAGCTCAACGTCAACACGGTGGCCGACCTGCTGCGCCTCGCGCTGTCGAAGAAGCAGGCCTGAACGTTGCGTGCGGCCGCGGGCACCTGCCCGGCCGGCCGCACCCACGCACCCTCGCGCCGCGCAATGCGGCCCTACTCGCGCGGCGCGGCCCGACGCCTCCTCCGGGGCGCCGGCACCGCCGCCATGACGCTTTCCTTGCATTCGCTGTCGGACGACAGCAGGCGACCGGTATAATTGCGTGCTTTGCTGCGGCGCTTCGTGCGCCGCACACTCGCATTCCAACTTCCCGGCAGGACCACCACCATGACAGCCCTCCTCATCGACGGCAACGCCCTCTCGAAGACCTTGCGCACGCAGGCCGCCCAACGCGCCGCCGCCCTCACCGCCCGCGGCCACCAGCCCGGTCTCGCGGTGGTCCTCGTCGGCGCGAACCCGGCGAGCGAAGTCTATGTGCGCAACAAGATCAAGGCGTGCGAGGACAACGGCTTCTTCTCGCAGAAGGATGCCTACCCGGACACGCTGTCGGAAGCCGACCTGCTCGCGCGCATCGACGAACTGAACCGCGATCCGAAGATCCACGGCATCCTGGTCCAGCTGCCGCTGCCCGCGCACATCGACAGCCACAAGGTGCTCGAGGCGATCGCGCCGGAGAAGGACGTCGACGGCTTCCACGTCGCGAACGCCGGCGCGCTGATGACGGGCAAGCCGCTGTTCCGTCCGTGCACGCCGTACGGCGTGATGAAGATGTTCGAAGCGCATGACATCCCGCTGCAAGGCGCGAACGCGGTCGTGATCGGCCGCTCGAACATCGTCGGCAAGCCGATGGCGCTGCTGCTGCTCGAAGCCGGCGCGACCGTGACGATCTGCCACAGCAAGACGCGCGACCTCGCCGCGCACACGCGCCAGGCCGACATCGTGGTCGCCGCGGTCGGCAAGCGCAACATCCTGACGGCCGACATGGTCAAGCCCGGCGCGACGGTGATCGACGTCGGCATGAACCGCGACGACGCGGGCAAGCTGTGCGGCGATGTCGACTTCGCCGGCGTGAAGGAAGTCGCCGGCCACATCACGCCGGTGCCGGGCGGCGTCGGCCCGATGACCATCACGATGCTGCTGATCAACACGATCGAAGCAGCCGAGCGCGCCGCCGCGGCCGCCTGATCGCGCTGTTCGCGCAGCCGGCGCGCATTCGTGCGCCGGCATCTCGCCGGTCGCCATCGCGGCCGCGCGTCACACGGCCATACCGCCACACCCCGCCGCGTTTCGCCCGAACCCGACCCCGCGTCGAACGTATCCAATCGCGTCGGTAGAAACTAACGATTGGAAAGCGCGCGATGCGCCCCAATAATGTCAGTATCGGGCGCCGCTGCTTCGCGCCTCACCCTTTTCACCCCGGTTCATCCGGCAACAGACAGGGAGTCTTAATGTCCGCCAGCGCCAATACCAATCCGCTTCTCGATTTCTCCGGCCTGCCCCGCTTCGGCGAGATCCGTCCGGAACATGTGACGCCCGCGCTCGACACGCTGCTCGACACCGCCAACCGCGCAGTCGACACCGCGAGCGCACCCGCGACGCCGGCGACCTGGGCCACGATCGTCGAGACGGTCGAGCAGGCGACGGAGCCGCTCGGGCGCGCATGGGGCGTCGTCGGCCATCTGAACGCCGTCGCCGATACGCCGGAACTGCGGGCCGCCTACGGCGAAAACCTGCCGCGCGTGACCGAATTCTGGTCGAGCGTCGGCCAGAACCTCGCGCTGTACGAGAAGTACAAGGCGATCGCCGCGAGCGCCGAATATGCAACGCTGTCCGCCGAGCGCAAGAAGATCCTCGACAACGCGCTGCGCGATTTCCGCCTGTCGGGCGCCGAGCTGCCGGAAGACCAGAAGCCGCGCTTCGCGGAGCTGCAGGAGCAGCAGGCCGCGCTGTCGAAGGCGTTCTCCGACCACGTGCTCGATGCGACCAATGCGTATGCGTACTTCGCGCAGGACGAGGCCGAACTCGCCGGCTTGCCGGGCGACGCGATCGAAGCGGCCCGCGAAGCCGCGCAGAAGGAAGGCAAGGATGGCTGGAAATTCACGCTGCACTTCCCGTCCTACTTCCCGGTGCTGCAATACGCCGAGAACCGCGCGATGCGCGAGACGCTGTATCGCGCGTATGCGACGCGCGCGTCCGAACTCGGGCCGCAGTACGGCGGCGGCAAGGCCGAATGGGACAACACGGCGATCGTCGCCGACGAGCTGAAGCTGCGCCGTGAAGAGGCGCAGATGCTCGGCTACCGCAACTTCGCCGAAGTGTCGCTCGCGCCGAAGATGGCCGAGTCGCCGCAGCAGGTCATCGCGTTCCTCGAGGATCTCGCGACGCGCGCGCGCCCGCACGCCGACAAGGACTGGGACGAACTGCGCGCGTTCGCCGCGAAGGAACTCGGCCTGAGCGAACTCGCGCCGTGGGACGTCGCGTTCGCGGCCGAGCGGCTGCGCCAGCAGCGCTACGCGTTCTCGGAAAACGAGGTCAAGCAGTACTTCCCGGAACCGGCCGTGCTGAAGGGCCTCTTCACCGTCACCGAAACGCTGTTCGGCGTGCGGATCAAGCCGGACGACGCGCCGGTCTGGCACCGGGACGTGCGCTTTTTCCGCGTCGAGAACCGCGACGGTTCGCTCGTCGCGCAGTTCTATCTCGACCTGTATGCACGCGAAGGCAAGCGCGGCGGCGCGTGGATGGACGATGCGCGTGCGCGCGCGAAGCGCGGCGGCACCGTGCAGACGCCGGTCGCGTACCTGACCTGCAACTTCTCGGCGCCGGTCGGCGGCAAGCCCGCGTGCTTCACGCACGACGAAGTCATCACGCTGTTCCATGAATTCGGCCACGGACTGCATCACATGCTCACGCGCGTCGACGAGCTCGGCGTGTCGGGCATCAACGGCGTCGAATGGGATGCGGTCGAGCTGCCGTCGCAGTTCATGGAAAACTTCTGCTGGGAATGGGACGTCCTGTCGTCGATGTCGTCGCACATCGACACCGGCGCGTCGCTGCCGCGCGAGCTGTTCGACAAGATGATCGCCGCGAAGAACTTCCAGAGCGGCCTCGGCACGCTGCGCCAGATCGTGTTCTCGATGTTCGACATGCTGCTGCACGTCGACTTCGACCCGGCCGGCGCGACCGGTGTGAACGCGTTCGCGCGCGAGATCAACGAGCGCTACCACGTGATCCCGCAGGCAGCGTTCTCGCGCTGGCCGAACACGTTCAGCCACATCTTCGCGGGCGGCTATGCGGCCGGCTACTACAGCTACAAGTGGGCCGAGGTGCTGTCGGCCGACGCGTACGCGGCGTTCGAGGAAGCGGCCGCTGCAAGCGGCAGCGTGCTCGACGCGGCGACCGGCACGCGCTATCGCCGCGAGATCCTCGAAGTCGGCGGGAGCCGCCCGGCGATGGATTCGTTCAAGGCGTTCCGCGGCCGCGAGCCGGAAATCGACGCGCTGCTGCGCCACAACGGGATGGCCTCCCCCACGCACTGAGCACGCGCTGGCCGGCTCGTCCGGCTGCTTCGGAAGGCACCGCTTCGGCGGTGCTTTTTTCATGGCGCGGGCGTTTCGTCGGCGGCGCCTGCGTTGGCGTTGTTGGCGTTGTTGGCGTTGTTGGCGTTGTTGGCGTTGTTGGCGTTGTTGGCGTTGTTGGCGTCGTTGGCGTCGTTGGCGTCGTTGGCGTTGGCCGCGTCGTTGGCGTGGTCAACTTGGTCGGCTTCGTCGTCGAACAAGGAGAACTGACCGCGCCGCTCGGCCGTGTCCTCGTCGATGCGCACGCCGACGCCCAGCAGCCGCACGGCCTGAGCGCGCCGCTGCAGCCCCTTCGCGAGCAGCGTGACCGCCGTCTGCGCATTCGTCGCGTCGGCGACGCATTCGACCGTCGTGCGCTGGAAATCGGCGAAGCGGATCTTCACGTACAGCTTGCGGATCGCGCGCGCGGCACCGGCACGCGCGATCCGCGCGTCGAGCTGCACGACGAGGCGGCGGATCTCGTCCGCGCATTGTTCGAGCGTCGTCAGGTCGGTCACATAGGTCGTCTCGACGCTGACCGACTTGCGCTCCTGGTCGGCCTGCACCGGCCGCTCGTCGATCCCGCGCGCCAGCTGGTACAGCCGTCGACCGAACGCGCCGAAGTCGCGATGCAGGTCGATCAGCGACCAGTCGCGCAACTGCGCGCAGGTCTGGATGCCGAGCCGGTCGAGCCGCGTGGCCGTCACCTTGCCGACGCCATGCAGCTTGCGCACGGGGAGCGCCGCGACGAACGCATCGACTTCATGCGGGCGCACGACGAACAGGCCATCGGGCTTGTTCCAGTCGGACGCGATCTTCGCGATGAACTTGTTCGGCGCGACGCCCGCCGACACCGTCACGCCCACCGTGTCGTACACGCGCTGGCGGATCTCCCGTGCAATCAGCGTCGCGCTGCCCTGGCACAGTTCGGAACCGCTGACGTCGAGATAAGCCTCGTCGAGCGACAGCGGCTCGACGTCGTGCGTGTAGTCGCGATAGATCGCCATGATCTGCCGCGACGCCGCGCGGTACTTGTCCATCGCGGATGGCAGGATCAGCAGGTCCGGACACTTGCGCACCGCCAGCGCCGACGACATCGCCGAATGCACGCCGTAGCGCCGCGCCTCGTAGTTGCAGGTCGCGATCACGCCGCGCTGGTCGGGCCGGCCGCCGACCGCGAGCGGCCGGTTGCGCAGCGACGGGTCGTCGCGCATCTCCACCGACGCGTAAAAGCAATCGCAGTCGCAGTGGATGATCTTGCGCACACGCGGCGGCGCATCGCCAGGCGGCGGCTCGCGCGGACGATCGGCAGGCGGGATGATGGTCGGATTCACGGTGCCGATACTGTACAAAAACACAGTGCCGGTTTCAACTGTCGCGTACTGCCGCGTTCGGTCGCCCCGTACCGGCGCGCTTCGCACGGATCGTACCGCCGCGCGCGGGGGGCGGCCCCTATACTCGTCTGCCACGACATACGAAACGCACAGGTGACGGATGAAGACGATCGGACTGATCGGCGGAATGAGCTGGGAATCGTCGGCCGAGTACTACCGGATGATCAACCGCCATTCGAAGGCGCTGCACGGCGGCCATCACAACGCGAAGAGCGTGCTGGTCACGGTGGATTTCGCCGAGATCGAAGCGCTGCAGCGCGCGCAGGACTGGGTCGCGCTCGGCGAACGGATGGCCGACGCAGCGCGTCAGCTCGAGGCGGCCGGCGCCGATCTCGTCGTGCTGACGACCAACACGATGCACCGTGTACACGGCGCGATCGAAGCGGCGGTGGCGCTGCCGTTCCTGCACATCGCCGATCCGACCGGCGCCGCGCTGCGCGCCGCGGGCGTCGAGCGCGTCGCGCTGCTCGGCACCCGCTACACGATGGAATTGCCGTTCTATGCGCAGCGCCTGGGCGACAAGTTCGGGCTCGACGTGCTGGTGCCGGACGAAGCCGCGCGCAGCGACGTGCACCGGATCATCTACGACGAGCTGTGTCACGGCGTGATCGATGCGGCGTCGCGCGCAACCTACGTGGCGATCATCGACGAACTCGCGAAACGTGGCGCGCAAGCGGTGATTCTCGGCTGCACGGAAATCACGCTGCTGATCGGCGCGGACGATTCGCCGCTGCCCGTATTCGATACGACCGCGCTGCATGCGAAGGCGGCGGTCGAGTGGGCGGCGGGCTGACGACCGTACGCCGTGGCGCGGCGGACATCGGCCGAAGGCCGGCGCGCTCGCCGGCAACCCTCACCGCGATTTGATGGCGGATTATTCCACGCGGCCGGAATCACTATCTTGCCCATCGCATCGCCTCGCGCCCGACGCCCCGCTCTCGCCCGCGCCATGGGGCCGGCGGGAACGGTCCGCGAATCGGGCGGCGCATCTCGCACGGCGTCGCCGATTCAATTGGTTATCTATTGGTAATAAAGTGGGCGCAAATTGGTATGCGAGCGGCCTGGCTGCGATCGGTGCTGCTCGTGCGGTCTCTTTTCCACCAACAGGAAACCGAAATATGAAACGACTCAAGTCCACGGTCGCGGCGATGCTCGCCATGTCGACCATGCTCGGCGCACATGCCGACCCCAACATCAACGCGTCGGCCTCGACGACACCCAATGGCGGTTTCGATCGCATGACGTGGGACATCACGCCCGAGGTCGTGCCGACCAACATCAACGCCAGTTACTACTGGGCCAATCAGTTGTCGTCCGAACATGGCGGGCACGCGATCTACACCGGCATCCAGCCGCGCACCAAAAGCACCAACCTCGTGATCTTCAGCGCGTTCGGCAGCGGCACGACGCCGCTGTCGGCGAATTGCCGCGGCGGTGCCGACGGCGGCTCGGGAACCTCGTGCTCGATCGCCTATGCGTGGAAAACGGGCCATGCATACCGGCTGCAAATCGTCCATGCGCAGGGCGATCGCGCCGACGGACGCTCGACCATCGAAGGCTTCATCACGGACGTCGCAACCGGCGTCACGACGCCGACCGGCAGCATCGCGGTGCCGGCGGACTGGGGCGGACTGTCGAGCGCCGCTTACCTGTTCGACGAGTTCTTCCCGTTCAACGCCGCGCCGAGCGACCCGATGCAGCGGCCGTGCGTGCCGTACGCACGGTACACGACATCGCTGCCGCATTTCTATCTGAAGGGGGTCGACTACCCGACGACCGAACGGTCGATCCGGCTGAATACGGGCAAGGACAAATGCGCGGCGCTGGCCGGCACGCCGAACGCGCGGGCCACGCTCGTCAACACGTCGACTTACCTGCTCGAGAACGGCTTCCTGCCGGGGAGCCCCGGCGCGCCGAAATGACATTCGGACGCTGAAAACAAAAAACCCGGCACGAGGCCGGGTTCCTGTCGACGAAGCGCGCATCGGTCATATGCGCTGCACATCGTCTGGTGTGCTTGGTTGCGGGGGTAGGATTTGAACCTACGACCTTCGGGTTATGAGCCCGACGAGCTGCCAGACTGCTCCACCCCGCGTCAGAGAAATAAATTATAGGGTGAGGAAGTACTCACGTCAACATCTTTGTCACAATTTCTTCGCGGGCCGTCGATATCGCGATGCGCGGTGCGTGCTTCGCATCGCGTGTCGCCCGCGTTCGCGCCCCGTGCTCGCGGTAAGATGGCGGCCTTCGCATTCACCCCGCACGCATTCCCGTTCATGAAAATCGCCACCTGGAACGTCAACTCGCTCAACGTCCGCAAGCAGCACGTGCTCGACTGGATCGCGCACAGCGGAACCGACGTGCTGTGCCTGCAGGAACTGAAGCTGCCGGACGAGAAATATCCGCGCGCCGATCTCGAGGCCATCGGCTATCGCAGCTGGTTCACGGGCCAGAGAACCTACAACGGCGTCGCGATCCTCGTGCGCGACACGCTCGCCGTCGACGAATCGGACGTCGTGCGCAACATCCCCGGCTTCGACGATCCGCAGCAGCGCGTGGTGGCCGTGACGGTCGAAGGCGTGCGCATCGTATCCGCGTATTTCCCGAACGGCCAGTCGCCCGACTCCGACAAGTTCGTCTACAAGATGCAGTGGCTCGACGCGCTGCATGCGTGGCTGAGCGCCGAGATGCAGCGCTATCCGAAGCTCGCGCTGCTCGGCGACTACAACATCGCGCCGGAAGACCGCGACGTGCACGATCCGGCGAAATGGGAAGGCCAGAACCTCGTGTCGCCGCAGGAGCGCGCGCACTTCGCGAAGCTGCTCGAGCTCGGCTTCGTCGATGCGTTCCGCCGTTTCGAGCAGCCGGAGAAGACCTTCACGTGGTGGGACTACCGGATGCTCGCGTTCCGCCGCAACGCGGGGCTGCGCATCGACCACATCCTGCTGTCGCCGGCGCTCGCCGCCAACTGCACGTCGTGCGAAGTCGATCGCCTGCCGCGCACGTGGGAACAGCCGTCCGACCATACGCCCGTCGTCGCGGTCGTCTGCTGAGCCCCCGCCCGCCCGCTCATGCCCGCGCTCAACGGCGCGCGGGTGCGGGCGAGGGCCCCAGATGGGCCCACAGGAAGCCGAATTCCGCCGCATCCGCTTCGGCACGCTCCAGATCGTCGGCGCTGCCGTGGCCGCCGTCCGTGTTCTCCCAGTACCACACCCGCTCGTGTCCGAGCGCATGCATGCGCGCGGCCATCTTGCGCGCATGCGCGGGATGCACGCGGTCGTCGCGCGTCGACGTCGTCAGCAACAGCGGCGGATACACGACACCTTCGCGCACGCGGTGATACGGCGAATAGGCAGCCAGCGCCGCGCCCTCGCGCGAATCGTCCGGATCGCCGTATTCGTCGAGCCACGCGGCGCCCGCATGCAGCTTCGGATAGCGCCGCATGTCGAGCAGCGGCACGCGGCAGAGCACCGCACCGAACAGCTCCGGACGCTGCACCATGCACGCGCCGACCAGCAGCCCGCCGTTGCTGCCGCCCTCGATGCCGAGCTGCGCGGCCGTCGTCACGCCGCTGCGGATCAGATCCTCGGCCACCGCGATGAAGTCGTCGAACGCACGCTGCCGATGCTCGCGCTGCGCGTCGACGTGCCAGCCCGGCCCGAATTCGCCGCCGCCGCGGATGTGCGCGAACACCGCGACGCCGCCGCGTTCGAGCCATGCGATGCCCAGTGCATCGCTATAGCCCGGCAGGTTCGGAATCGCGAAGCCGCCATAGCCTGACAGCAGGCAGGGACGCGCGACGCGGGTGACGCCGTCGGGGTGATCGAGCCCATCGAGCGCGTCACGCGGCCCGATCAGCGTATACGGCACCACCGTGCCGTCGCGCGAGCGGGCATTGGCGCGACGCACGACGAGCCCGGCCGCATCGAACCGCACCGGCGGCCGGTCGAGCAGCACGCGGCGCGACGCTGCGTCGGCCGCGCGATCGGCCAGATCGGCAAGCCAGCATTCGGGGGGATCGAGATAGGTGTCGACGTCCACGTACACGTCGTCGTTCAGCGTCGACTCGACCGGCTCGATGTCGACTTGCGCATCGCCCGGCCAGTCGAACGGCCGCGCGTGCCACGTCCATGCGCCGTCCTCGCCCTGGCGCGGCTGCCACAGCATCGTGCGGTTTTGCACGTCGTCGAGCCAGCTCGCAATCAGCATCGTGCGCGTATGCGTCCACGTGCACGCGGACGTCGACGGCCGCGGTTCGAACAGCGTCGTAAGCTCACGCGCGCCGGCCAGGAACGCCTGCTCGCGGATCGCGAGCAGCGAGCCGCCCGCGTGACGCACGCCGCCGCAGTCCCAGTCGAGTCGCGGCTCCAGCACGAGCCAGCCTTCCCAGAAGCCGACCTCGACATGCGTCGGCACGTCGTAGCGCGCCCACTCTCCCGCGTCGGTCAGCCAGTACGCATGGGCGTCGAAGAAATCGACGCTGCGCCACGCGACGTGGCGGCCGTCGATCGGATCGAACGCCGCGCCCGCGCTGATGTCGTCGGGTTCGCCGCGAAACACGACCGGCGCATCGGCTAGCGGCGTGCCGCGTACCCACCGGCGCGCGTCGTACGGATAGCCGGCCGCGGTCGCATGCGCTTCGCCGCGATCCCAGCTCACGTAGACGGTATCGCGGTCGATCCAGCCGATCGTATGATGCCCCGGCTCGTCGATCGTGAACCCGTCGTCGACGAAACGGCGCTGCACGAGATCGAACTCGCGCACGACGACCGCGTCGGCGCCGCCCGGCGACAGCGACAGCAGCGCACGGTCGCCGTCCGGGTACAGGATCGCGTCCTGCTCGAACACCCACGACTCGCCCTCTTGCGCGCCGAGCGCGTCGACGTCGAGCAGCGTTTCCCACTCGGGCCGGCCCGCGCGCCAGTCGTCCCAGCGCGCGCGGCGCCACAGTCCCTTCGGGTGGAGATCGTCCTGCCACAGGTCGTACGCCCATTCGCGCCAGCGGGTGGGAATCACCGGGCGTTCGCGCGGCAGATACGCCTGTGCGAGCCGCGCGGTGAGCGCGCGATACGCATCGTCGTCGCGCAGCGCGACACGCGTGCGCGCGTTCTGCTCGTCGACCCACGCGCGGGCGCGCTTGCTGTCGAGCGATTCGAGAAAACGGAAGGGATCGGCCCCGGCGGGCCAGCGGAAGGAATCGGACATGACGGATCGCACGTGACGGCAAACCGAGATTATGTCCGATCGCGGCATGCGCGATGCCCGCGCATGCCGCGACGAAGGCTCAAGGCTCCAGATGCAGTTCCTGGATCTTGCGCGTGATCGTGTTGCGGCCGATGCCGAGCCGCTCCGCCGCCTCGACCTTGCGGCCGCGCGTGAAGTCGAGCGCCTCGCGGATCACGGCCGCTTCGAAGCGGCGCGCGAGCTCGTCCATCACGTCGGCCGAGTTCTCGCGCAGCAGCCGCGCGACTTCGGTGCGCAGCCCGTTTTCCCACATCGGATAGCCGGCCGGCGCGCCGTTCGGCGCGGCCGCGACGGGCGCCGACGTCAACGGCGCCGCACCGGCCGCCGGCGGCACGCGCAGCCCGTCGCCTCCGATGCTCGCGCCGCCGTGCGCATCCGCGCCATCGGCGGTCGTAGTCACCGGCGCGCCTGCCGGCACGAGGTCGGGCGGCAGATCCTTGATCTCGACCGTCTGCGCGGGCGCCATCACGGTCAGCCAGTTCGCGAGATTCTCGAGCTGCCGCACGTTGCCGGGGAACGACAACGACGTCAGGTACGCAAGCGCGTCGTCGGATACGCGCTTGGGCTCGACGCCGAGATCGCGCGCGCTCTTCTGCAGGAAGTGGCGCGTGAGCAGCGCGATGTCCTCGCTGCGTTCGCGCAGCGGCGGCAGCCGCAGCCGGATCACGTTGAGCCGGTGGTAAAGGTCCTCGCGGAACAGCCCCTGCCGCACGCGCGCCTCGAGATTCTGGTGCGTCGCGGCGATCACGCGCACGTTCGCGCGCAGCGGGTTGTGGCCGCCGACCCGGTAGAACTGCCCGTCCGACAACACGCGCAACAGGCGTGTCTGCAGGTCGAACGGCATGTCGCCGATTTCGTCGAGGAACAGCGTGCCGTTCTCGGCCTGTTCGAAGCGGCCCTGGCGCGTCGTCTGCGCGCCAGTGAACGCGCCGCGTTCATGACCGAACAGTTCGGATTCGAGCAGGTCTTTCGGAATCGCCGCGGTGTTCAGCGCGATGAACGGCCCGTTCGCCCGCGGGCTGTGCCGGTGCAGCGCCCGCGCGACGAGCTCCTTGCCGGTGCCCGATTCGCCGGTGATCAGCACGGTCGCGGCCGAATGCGACAGGCGGCCGATCGCGCGGAACATGTCCTGCATCGCGGGCGCCTGGCCGAGCATCTCGGGCGCCTCGGCCATGCGCTCGTCCTGCGGCGCGCCGCCGCGCAGGCTTTCCTCGACCGCGCGGCGGATCAGCTCGACCGCCTTATCGACGTCGAACGGCTTCGCGAGATATTCGAACGCGCCGCCCTGGAACGCCGCGACGGCGCTGTCGAGATCGGAGAACGCCGTCATGATGATGACGGGCAGGCCGGGCAGACGCTCGTGCATCGCCTGCAGCAACTCGAGGCCGGAGCCGCCCGGCATCCGGATGTCGGATACGAGCACCTGCGGCGTCTCGTGGTCGAGCGCGGCCAGCGCGTCGCGCACGTTCGCGAAGCTCTTCGTCGCGAAGCTGTCCCGCGCGAGTGCCTTTTCGAGCACCCAGCGGATCGATTGATCGTCGTCTACTATCCAGATCGGCTTCATAGGTCGGTCAGATATGGGTTATCCGGTGAATCGCCATGCCGCCGCTCAATGGTCGAGCGGCAGCAGGATCTGAAATTCGGTACGTCCGGGCCGGCTCTCGACCTCGATCATCCCGTCGTGCTGCTGCACGAAGGTCTGCGCGAGCGTGAGGCCGAGGCCACTGCCGTCGTCGCGCCCGGACACGAGCGGGTAGAAGATCCGGTCGCGGATCTCTTCCGGAATGCCGGGCCCGTTGTCGACTACATGCAAGTCCAGTGCCAGCTTGTACAGGCGCTTCGCGACCGTCACCTTGCGCGCGACGCGCGTGCGCAACTCGATCCTCGCGTCGCCCTGCGCGATCCGTTCGCGCAGCGCCTGCGCGGCATTGCGCACGATGTTCAGCAGCGCCTGGATCAACTGCTCCTTGTCGCCGCGCAGGTCGGGCACGCTGACGTCGTAGTCGCGCTCGATCGTGAGCCCGCGCGGAAATTCCGCGAGCATCACCGCGCGCACGCGCTCGCACACTTCATGAATGTTCACGTCGCCGACGATGTGCGGATGCCGGTGCGGCTCCAGCAACCGGTCGACGAGCGTCTGCAGGCGGTCGGACTCCTTGATGATCACCTGCGTGTATTCGCGCAACTCGCCGCGCTCGCGCTCGCTCAGCTCGAATTCGAGCAGCTGGGCTGCGCCGCGAATGCCGCCGAGCGGGTTCTTGATCTCGTGCGCGAGATTGCGGATCAGTTGCTTGTTGACCGCGGTCAGGTCGTGGATCCGTTCCTCGCGATCCGTGCGCGACTGCCGTTCGTTCTCGAACAGTTCGACGAGCACGAAATCGGGCGCCGTCTCGAGGAAGCCGACGATCGCATGCACGTGCAGCGCCTCGTGGCCGGGCCGGTCGAGCACCGTGTCGAGATGCGTCGCGTGAAAGCGCTCCTGGCCGATCGCGGTGATCGTCGACGCGAGCTCGTTCGCGTTCGGAAAAATCTCGCCCCACGGCCGCTGCGCGAGCTGCCGGCGCGAGATGTCGAGCATCGCCTCCGCGGACGGGTTCGCGAACGCAACCCTGAGCGTCTTGCGGTCGAGCACGATCACGACCGTCGGCAGTGCTTCCAGCCCCGCAAGCAGGCCCGAGCGCGCGAGCCGCTCGTCTTCCGTCAGTCGCTCGGGCTGCCCCGTCCTCGCCTTGATCAGATTTTTCAGAGCCATCTTGCGTATCGTCGCGCCTCACCGGGTGGGAACATGAAAATGTGCGGAACAAAAAAGGGACGGCTGGACGCCGTCCCCTTTCAGACTCCGCGGTTCCCGCCGCAGGCCGCGCGACGGGAACGAACCGGCATGAAGGCGCTCGCTCGAAGCGCCATCGCCGATTACAGCGAGTAGTACATCTCGAACTCGATCGGATGCGTCGTCATGCGGAACTTCGCCAGCTCCTGCTCCTTCAGCGCGAGGTACGCATCGAGCATGCTGTCGGTGAACACGCCACCGCGCGTCAGGAACTCGCGATCCTTGTCGAGCGCTTCCAGTGCCTGGTCGAGGCCCGCGCAGACGGTCGGGATCTTTGCATCCTCTTCCGGCGGCAGGTCGTACAGGTTCTTGTCCGCGGCTTCGCCCGGATGGATCTTGTTCTGGATCCCGTCGAGGCCGGCCATCATCAGCGCCGTGAAGCACAGGTACGGGTTCGCCATCGGATCCGGGAAGCGCGTTTCGATACGGCGGCCCTTCGGGTTCGACACGTGCGGAATGCGGATCGATGCCGAACGGTTACGCGCCGAGTAAGCGAGCTTGACCGGTGCTTCGAAGTGCGGGACCAGACGCTTGTACGAGTTCGTCGTCGGGTTCGTGATCGCGTTCAGCGCACGGGCGTGCTTGATGATGCCGCCGATGTAGAACAGCGCCAGTTCCGACAGGCCGGCATAGCCGTTGCCCGCGAACAGGTTCTGGCCGTCCTTCCAGATCGACTGGTGAACGTGCATGCCCGAACCGTTGTCGCCGACGACCGGCTTCGGCATGAACGTCGCCGTCTTGCCGTACGAGTGCGCGACGTTGTGGATGATGTACTTCGACCATTGCGTCCAGTCGGCGCGCTGAACCAGCGTCGAGAACTTCGTGCCGATTTCGTTCTGGCCCTGGCCCGCCACCTCGTGGTGGTGCACTTCGACCGGGATGCCGAGCTGTTCGAGCAGCAGGCACATTTCCGAACGCATGTCCTGGAACGTGTCGACCGGCGCGACCGGGAAGTAGCCGCCCTTCGTGCCCGGACGGTGGCCCGTGTTGCCGCCTTCGAATTCCTTGCCTGCCGACCACGGTGCTTCTTCCGAGTTGATCTTCACGAAGCAGCCCGACATGTCCGTGTTCCACTGGACCGAGTCGAAAATGAAGAATTCCGGTTCCGGACCGAAGTAGGCCGTGTCGCCGATGCCCGTGCTCTTCAGGTACGCTTCGCCGCGTTTCGCGAGCGAACGCGGATCGCGCTCGTAGCCCTTGCCGTCGGCCGGTTCGACCACGTCGCAGGTCAGCACGAGGGTCGACTCTTCATAGAACGGGTCGACGAAGGCAGCGCTCGGGTCCGGCATGAGCAGCATGTCCGACGCCTCGATGCCCTTCCAGCCGGCGATCGACGAGCCGTCGAATGCATGGCCGCTTTCGAACTTGTCTTCGTCAAACGCCGAAACCGGCACCGACACGTGCTGTTCCTTGCCGCGCGTATCCGTGAAGCGGAAATCGACAAACTTGACGTCCTCGTCCTTCACGAGCTGCATGACGTCGGCGACGGTTTTACTCATAACCTCTTCTCCTGATTGAACAATTCCGGCGGACTGGGAACCGCCTCGTTTACCGAGCTGCCCGGAGTCTGGCTTTGGCGCAGCGCGCCCCGGGTCGACCGAATTCTATATAGCAGCATCCGTGCCAGCCATACACAGAAGCGACATGAATCGCGCCAGCCCGCGCCACCACGGGGCCCGGCTGCGCGATTGCGGGGCTGGGCGCGGCACCGGTGGCCGCGCGCTAGCACCGAAATGGTGCAATCTCTCAGGGGCGCCGGCGCGACGGATTCATTCTGGTGCACCCACATCATTCTGCACTCTTTTGGGGAGCGCGGGGCGGTGCATCCGCTGCCGGCCACGCGCACATCCGCGTGGCAGCGCCGCGCTAAAATGTTCGTTTGACCGATACGATACGGAGACCTCCTGCCATGAGTACGCTCGACCAGCTTTACGCGAAAGCCGAAGAACGCCGCACCCAAGGCGCGCTCAACTATGCCGGCGCGCTGCTGCCGGTCGAGGCATTCGAACTGCTGCAGCTCGACCCGTCGGCGCGCCTCGTCGACGTGCGCACCCGCGCCGAGCTCGACTGGATCGGCCGCCCGCTCGTCGGCGACGGCCAGTACCTGCACCTCGAATGGACGCGCTACCCGGGCGGCGTGCCGAACGCCGAATTCGTCAACCAACTGAAGGCGGCGCTGCCGGCCGATACGCCCGTCCTGTTCCTGTGCCGCAGCGCCGCGCGCTCGAAACTCGCCGCGGTTGCATCGGCGCAGGCCGGCTTCACGAAGGCATTCGACCTGCTCGAAGGCTTCGAAGGCGGCAAGGACGCCGAGGGCCACCGCAAGACGGTCGACGGCTGGTGCTTCCGCAAACTGCCGTGGATCGGCGCCTGAGCGCGCATCCGTTCAGGCACGCCCGACTGCCACATCGTCGAGCCGGGCGATGACATCCCGATGACGGGCCGCGTTGCGCGGCCCGTGGTTTTTGCGCGGCCCCTTTGCGCGAAGGATCTTGGGCCGCTCAGCCGCGCGGCGCATCCGGCTCGACGACGTCGCCGCCGAGCAGATGCACGCCTTCGCGCAGCTTCACGAACGCGGCCGCGACCGCTTCCGGCTCGCCCTTCACGCCGAGATCGATATGCCGGCGCGCGTAGATGCCGCCGCGCTCCGCGTCGCCCACGCTCGGCAGGCTGAAGACGCGCACGCCGGGGAAGTCGCGCTCGATGTTCTCCATCAGCGGCGTCAACGTCGATTCGGGCAGTTCGAACACGAACAGCGAGCGCTCCGCGTGCGGCGTCACATGATGGAGATGCTGGTACTTCGTGTCGAGCACCCATTCGATCATCGGCCACGCCATCACCGGGAAGCCGGGCACGAAATGGAGATCGCCGACCGAGAAACCCGGAATCCGGTTATAGCCGTTCGGGATGATCGTCGCGCCCACCGGAAACACGCCCATGTTGAAGCGGTGCCGGTTTTCCGGCGAATCGAAGTCGACCGGCGTGGCCGGATCGGTGTGCGTCTCGCGAATGCGCTCCGAAATCAGCGCCTTCGCTTCCGGATGCAGCGCGAGCGGCACGCCGAGCGCGGCAGCGGCGCACTGGCGCGTGTGGTCGTCCGGCGTCGCGCCGATCCCACCCGTGGAAAACACGATGTCGCCGGACGCGATCGCGCGTGCGAGCGTCGCGGTGATCCGCGCCGGATCGTCGCCGACGTATTCGGCCCAGTCGAGCGCGAGGCCGCGCGCGCCGAGCAGCTCGATGACCTTCGCCAGATGCTTGTCCTGCCGGCGGCCCGAGAGGATTTCGTCGCCGATGATGATGATGCCGATGCTCATGCCTGCCCCATGTCGATTGCGGTGGCGCGCGAACGCGCGCGCAGGTCGTCCAGCGCGCGCAGGCAATAGTGCCCGAACCACAGCGCCGAGAAGACCAGGATGAAAGCGTAAACCCAGATCATGGCCGCCGCCACGAACGGAAACAGCACCATCATCCAGACCGACGACACCCACACGAAGGTCGGCACGGTGCCGAGCAGCCCGGTCGCGACGCCGATGCCGATCAGCGGCCAGCGATGCTGCCGCACGAGCGCGCGGCGCTCGTCGCGGCTCGCGTGCTGGGCGAGCGCGTCGTAGGTCATCACGCGGTACGTGAGCCAGCCCCAGATCACGGGCGGCAGCAGCGCGAAGAACGGCGGAATCAGCCACAGGGGAATCGTGACGACGAGCAGCACGACGCCAACGAGCGCCGCGCCGAGCGAATTGACCACGCTGCCGACGAATGTGCCGCCCCGCTTCGCCTCGAGCGCGGCGAACTGGCGGGCCGACAGGTGCTTGATCACGACGGGCATCGAGATCGTCGCGATCAGCAGCAGCACGGTCAGCACGATCAGCGGAATCGCGAGCGACACGACGACGAACGGCGCGACGACCGCATGCAGCTGCGACATCCCGATCGCGTCGAACGCGCGGTACAGCGCGGCGGTCAGCACGAAGCCGTCGAGCGCGCCGCGCGCGGCATCGATCAACGCCTGCCACGAGAACCACAGCAACACGCCCCACAGCAGCGCCGAGACGACGAACGGCATCAGGGTAAGCCACAGCATGCGCGGGTGCAGCGCGCTGGCGAACGCCCGGACGAAGGAGCGCAGCAAATCGTTCATGCGAACCTGTATCGACGGAAAAAAACGGGGAAAGGATAAACCACACGGCCCGCATGCGCCAAAGCGCATGCGGGCCGTGTGGGGAAGCGGTTCAACGGGACGGTGACGAGGTCAGGCCGACGCCGCGCCGCGCTTCGCGGGAACGAGGCGCCGGAAGATCCGCACGAACGCGAGGCCGTGCTGCGCCCAGAAGCCGTCGCCGTAGGACACGCCGTCGACCTGCTCGCGGATGCCGGTCGGCTCGACCGTGCGGTTCCACGACGCGGTGCCGAACATGACGTCCCACCACGGGAACAGCACGCCGAAGTTGCAGCCGTACTTGGTGCCTTCGTGGCCGTAGCCGACCGCATGGTGGCGCCGGTGGAAGGTCGGGCTCACGAGCAGGCGCTCGCCGATGCGGCCGTACGACAGCCGTGCATTCGTATGCTGGATGCTCTGCAGGAAGTTGGTGACCGCGGTCAGCACGACGAACTGCGACGGCGTCACGCCGATCACGAGCGCGATTGCCGCGAAGAAGCACGACTGGAGCACGTCGTCGAGCAGGTGGTTGCGGTCGTCGCACCACAGCGACATCTGCCGCTGGCTGTGATGGACCGCGTGCAGCTCCCACCAGATGCCGAACTTGTGCTGCCACCGGTGATACCAATAGCCGGCGAAGTCGAGCACGACGAGGTAGATGGCGAACGCGACGATCGGCTGCGAGGTCACGCCGGGCCACAGATAATCGAGGTTGAAGTTCGCGACGCCGTGCAGGCGCAGCCACGACTGGAACTTGTCGAACACCGGCTGCAGCGCGAAGAAGAAGAACAGCGCATAGATGCCGAGCTTCGAGATCGCCGTGTAGATCACGTCGACCCGCACCGCGCGGCGGTTCTTCCAGCGCTCGACGGGCGCGAGCGCCTCGAGCGGGCGCAGCAGCGCGAACATCAGCACCATCTGCAGCGCGCCGATGATCACCCAGTACAGTGCGTCGTAGGTGTCCTCGTCATAGTCCATCAGGTTGAACTTGAAGAGGAGCGGCTGCACGACGTCGACGTACAGCCAGGTCTGGAT
The DNA here is from genome assembly GCF_046534765.1 of Burkholderia sp. SIMBA_062. NCBI lineage: Bacteria > Pseudomonadati > Pseudomonadota > Betaproteobacteria > Burkholderiales > Burkholderiaceae > Burkholderia > Burkholderia sp. SIMBA_062. The sequence continues at coordinate 63,422 of NZ_JAWRYD010000033.1, read as the reverse complement.
GTCCGACACGAACGCATCGATCAGGTGCAGCATCGTTCGCCTCCGCCCGTCATGCGCCGTTCGCAGCCTTCCACGGCGCGCGGTCGTAGAAGTAGATCCCGTGCGGCGAACGGCCGACGGCGATCGTCTGCACCAGCTTGCGCGATGCCAGATCGATGATACCGACCTTCTTCGCGAAGCGGAACGTCACCCACAGCGTCTTCTTGTCGGCCGACAGCTCCATGTCGTCCGGCCCCGGCAGCAGGCCGGTGATGTCGCCGACGTTGGTGAGCGTGTTCTCGTCGAGGATGCTGATCGTGTTCGCGACCCGGTTCGTGACGGCGACGTGCGCGCCGTCGGCGAGCGAGCGGAAGTTGTGCGCGCCCTTGCCCGTGTAGATTTGCTTGACGACCTTCTGGTTGCGCCAGTCGACGACCGCGACGTAATCCGCGCCGGTCATCCCGACCAGCAGGTATTTGTCGTCCGGCGTGAGCCACAGGCCGGCCGGCACCTTGCCGACCTTCATCTTCCACTTGACCGTCTGCGTCGGCAGGTCGATCGCCGCGATCTCGCCGGACACCTGCAGCGACACGAGCAGCGTCTTGCTGTCCTTCGTGAACGCGAGGTGGCTCGGCATCACCGCCAGCGGCACGCGCTTCGCAAGGTGCACGTCGCGGCCGTCATAGCTGTAGATGTCGACGCGGTCGAGCCGCAGCCCCGCCGCCGCGAACCACTTGCGGTCGGGCGAGAAGCCGAGCTGGTACGGATCGTCGATCCCTTCGACGGTGCGCTGCAGCTTGCCCGTCTTCGGATCGAGGAACATCAGGCTGTTCGAGATCGAATTTGCGACGATCAGCGACGAATTGTCGGGCGTCGCCATCAAATGGTGCGGCTCCTTGCCGGTCGGCAGCGTGGAGACGACCTCGCGGGTCTGCTCGTCGATCAGGGAAAGCGTCGCTTCGGCCGAGTTGAGGATGATCACGTTATTCGCGTGTGCGGCCGGCGCCAGCACGGCGGCGGCCAGCGCGAGTGCGCGGCCGAGGGAAAGGAAAGTGCGCATGAAGACTCACGTCGTGGAACAGCAGTCATTGTAGAACGTTCGACCGGCCCCGCCGGTTGACGCAAGCCGGGGTTGCGCCACATTGACGCACGCCGCCGCGGCCGTGCGGCCGACTGCGGCAGGCGCCACGGGCCGGCAGCCGGCGCGGGCCCGCGGCGCCCGCTGGTGCGCTAGCGCTGCATCGACTCCCACACCTTGTGCAGACGCTTGACAGAGACAGGCATCGGCGTGCGCAGTTCCTGCGCGAACAGCGAAATTCGCAATTCTTCCAGCAACCAGCGGAATTCCGCGAGCCGCGGATCGGCGACGCCGCCGCGCTGCGACACCGCGCGCTGGTACTGCTGCACGAGCGGCAGCAGCTCGCCGCACTGCTTCGCGTCGCGCGCCGGGTCGGCCTTCAGCTTGTCGATCCGCAACGCGATGCCCTTCAGATAGCGCGGGAAGTGCGCAAGCTGCGCGTAAGGCGTGTCGATCACGAAGCGCTTGCCGACCAGCGCGGCCAGTTGCTGCTGCAGGTCCGCATGGGCCTGCGCGAACGGCTTCGCCTGCGCGAGCTTCTTCACGAGCCCCGCGTATTCGGCGAGGATCTGCCCGACCAGCCGCGCGATCTCCTGCGCGAGCAGGTTCAGGCGGCTGCGGCCCTCGTCGCGGCGCGCATGGAAGCTCGCGTCGTCGTCCGGCAGCGGATCCTGCAGGCACGCGCGGTCGAGCGCCGTGTCGATCAACTGGTCGCGCAGCTCGTCCTGCGTGCCGAGCGACATGTACTGCATCGCCATCTCGCGCAGCCCCGGCAGGTTCTTCTCGAGGAACTTGATCGGCTCCTTCAATTGCAGCGCGAACAGCCGCCGCAAGCCGGCCCGGTGAATCCGCGCGGCCTCCTCCGGCGAGTCGAACACCTCGACGTCGCAATGCGTGCCGCGATCGACGAGCGCCGGATAGCCGTACAGCGTCTGGCCGCGCCGGCGGATCTCCAGCAGCTCGGGGAGCTTGCCGAAATTCCACGTCGTCAGGTTCTCGTAGAGCGCGGTCGCGCCGGCTTCCGCCGGGGCGGCCATCCGCGCGGCGCCCGTGTGCGGCGCCGCGCCCTTGCCGGCCTTGCCGCCCTTCGCCGCCGAACCGGGCGCGACGGCGGGCGCCGGCGTGTCGCCCGCGTCGCCGGCATCGCCCGCGCCAGCCTCGCCGCCGGGCGCGATCGTCGACGCGGCCGCGATCTTCTGGAATTGCTGCTGCGCCTGCGCGCCCAGTTCCTGTCGAAGCTGCGCGAGATTACGCCCCATCGCGAGCTGGCGGCCGTGCTCGTCGATCACCTTGAAGTTCATGAACAGGTGCGCGGGCAGCGTCTCGAGCTTGAAGTCGGCCGTCTTCATCGCGACCTGCGTCTCGCCGCGCACGTCGGCGATCAGCGCCTCGACGAGGCCGCCCGCGCCGAAGCGCTCGCGCCCCATGCGCTCGACGAAGCCGGCCGCGTACTCGGGCAGCGGCACGCAGTGCCGGCGCAGCTTCTGCGGCAGCGACTTCAGCAGCAGTTGCACCTTCTCCTTCAGCATCCCCGGCACGAGCCATTCGCAGCGGCGCGCGTCGACCTGGTTCAGCGCATACAGCGGCACCGCGAGCGTCACGCCGTCGCGCGGCGTGCCGGGCTCGAAGTGGTACGTGAGCGCCATCTCGACGCCGGCCATCGTCGCGCGCTTCGGGAACAGCTCGGTCGTCACGCCGGCCGCCTCGTGGCGCATCAGGTCGTCGCGCGACAGGTACAGCAGCCGCTGCTTGTCCTCCGCCCTGCCGCCCTTGCTCACCTCGTCGCGATACCAGCGCTCGAACGCGGCGCCCGTGTGGATGCCCTCCGGAATCGCCTGATCGTAGTACGCGTAGATCAGTTCGTCGTCGACCAGCACGTCCTGCCGGCGCGACTTGTGCTCGAGCTGCTCGATGTCGGCGAGCAGCTTGCGGTTGTGCGTGAAGAACGGCAGCTTCGTGTCGAACTCGCCCTCGACCAGCGCGCCGCGGATGAACAACTCCCGCGCGCGTGCCGGATCCTGCCGGCCGAACGCAACGCGCCGGCGGTGGTAGATCGGCAGCCCGTACAGCGTCGCGCGCTCGAACGCGCTGACCTGCGCGGGACGCTTTTCCCAATGCGGCTCCGACAGCGATTTCTTCAACAGGTGCGCGCCCACCTTTTCCACCCATTCGGGCTCGATCTTCGCGAGGCAGCGCGCGTACAGCCGGCTCGTCTCGACGAGCTCGGCCGCCATCACCCAGCGGCCGGCCTTCTTCGCGAGCGCGGAGCCCGGCCACAGGTAGAACTTGATCCCGCGCGCGCCGAGATAGTGCGGATCGTCGTCGGCCTTCATGCCGAGGTTGCCGAGCAGCCCCGTCAACAGGGCCAGATGGATCTGCTCGTAGGTCGCTTCGACTTCGTTGAGCCGCCAGCCATGCTCGCGCACGACCGTCAGCAGTTGCGAATGGACGTCGCGCCATTCGCGCAGCCGCAGGTGCGACAGGAAGTTCTGCCGGCACGCGTCGATCAGCTGACGGTTCGATTTCTTGTGCGCGACGGCCTCTTCGAACCACGCCCAGATCTTCAGCCACTGCAGGAATTCGGAGCGCTCGTCGGCGAACCGGCGATGCGCCTGGTCGGCCTGCTCCTGCGCTTCGATCGGACGGTCGCGCGGGTCCTGCACGGACAGCGCGCTCGCGATGATCAGCACCTCGCGCAGCGACTGCTGATCGCGCGCGGCCAGGATCATCCGGCCGACGCGCGGATCGAGCGGCAGCCGCGCGAGCTCGCGGCCGAGCGGCGTCAACGCGTTGTCGTCGTCGACCGCGCCGAGTTCGTTGAGCAACTGATAGCCGTCCGCGATCGCGCGGCCGGGCGGCGGCTCGAGGAACGGGAACGATTCGATCTCGGTCAGGTGCAGCGATTTCATCCGCAGAATCACCGACGCGAGCGACGAGCGCAGGATTTCCGGATCGGTGAAGCGCGCGCGCGCCTGGTAGTCGCTTTCCTCGTACAAGCGGATGCAGACGCCATCGGCCACCCGGCCGCAGCGGCCCGCGCGCTGATTCGCGGCGGCCTGCGAGATCGACTCGACCTGCAACTGCTCGACCTTGTTCCGGTACGAATAGCGCTTCACGCGCGCGAGACCGGTGTCGACGACGTAGCGGATGCCCGGCACCGTCAGCGACGTTTCGGCCACGTTGGTCGCGAGCACGATGCGGCGCGCGTTCGACGCCTTGAACACCTTGTCCTGGTCGGCCGCCGAGAGTCGCGCGAACAGCGGCAGGATCTCGGTATGCGGCGGATGGTGCTTGCGCAGCGCCTCGGCCGCTTCGCGAATCTCGCGCTCTCCGGGCAGGAACACCAGCACGTCGCCGGGGCCTTCGCGGCACAGTTCGTCGACCGCGTCGACGATCGCGTCCATCAGGTCGCGTTCCGCCTCGCGCGCGGTCTTCACGCGGTCGCGGCCGCCCGTGCCCTCGGCGTTCTTCACGGCCGGGCGATCCTCGGCCACCGGGCGGTAGCGCATCTCGACCGGATACAGCCGCCCGCTCACCTCGATCACCGGCGCCGGGCGCTCGTCGCTGCCGAAATGGCGCGCGAAGCGGTCGGCGTCGATCGTCGCGGACGTGACGATCAGCTTCAGGTCCGGCCGCCTCGGCAGGATTTCCTTCAGGTAGCCGAGCAGGAAGTCGATGTTCAGGCTGCGCTCGTGCGCCTCGTCGATGATCAGCGTGTCGTACGCCTTCAGCAACGGGTCGGTCTGCGTCTCGGCGAGCAGGATGCCGTCCGTCATCAGCTTGACGGACGCGCCCGGCGCGAGATTGTCGGTAAAGCGCACCTTGTAGCCGACCACCTCGCCGAACGGCGTGCCGAGTTCCTCGGCGATCCGCCGGCCGGTCGACGAGGCGGCGAGGCGCCGCGGCTGCGTATGGCCGATCAGGCCCGTGCCGCCGGCGCCGACGCCGCGGCCGAGATCGAGACAGATCTTCGGCAGTTGCGTGGTCTTGCCCGAACCCGTTTCGCCGCAGACGATGACGACCTGGTGATCGGCGATCGCGCGCGCGATTTCGTCGCGCTTGCCCGATACGGGCAGGCTTTCGGGATACGTGATCGGCGGAACGGGATTCGGTGCGACGGCCGCGCGCGGCGCACGCTCGCGGCGCGGCGTGCGCGCATCCGCCCACGGTGCGTCCGTCGCCGCGGCCGGCTGGCGCGCGTCGCCGCGGCGTTCGTCACCGCGCGGCCCGCGCGGCGGCTGGCCCGCCTGCTGTTGCTGCGGCTGGCGCGGCGGCTGGCCTTGCTGCTCACGCGCATCGGCCGCACCATCCGGGTGCCGGGCCGACGGCGCTTTGGCCCGCGTCGGCGCGGGACTTTTAGGTACATTCGACATGGGGGCGCATTATAATCCCGCCCATGAATTCCCAAACCGACCTCCCTCCCGCCCAGACCGGCGCCGCGACGCCGCCGGCCGCCGACGATTCGCCCGCCAGCCACGCGCAGTTCGTCGACTGGATGCGCTCCGTCGCGCCCTATATCCACAAGTTCCGCAACAGCACGTTCGTCGTGGGGTTCGGCGGCGAGGTGGTGCAGCAGGGACTCCTGAACGCGCTCGTGTCCGACATCGCACTGCTTCAGGCGATGGGCATCCAGATCGTGCTGGTGCACGGCTCGCGCCCGCAGGTCGAGGAGCAGCTGAGCCTGCATGGTGTCGAATCCGAGTTTTCGCACGGGCTGCGCATCACCGATGCGCGCGCGCTCGAATCCGCGAAGGAAGCGGCCGGCGAAGTGCGTCTCGACATCGAGGCCGCGATCAGCCAGGGTCTGCCTAACTCGCCGATGGCGCACGCGCACATCAGCGTCGTGTCCGGCAACTTCGTGACCGCACGGCCGGTGGGGATTCTCGACGGGGTCGATTTCGCGCACACGGGCATCGTGCGCAAGATCGACGCCGAATCGATCCGTCATTCGCTCGCGAGCCGCAAGCTCGTGCTGCTGTCGCCGCTCGGTTTCTCGCCGACCGGCGAAGCGTTCAACCTGTCGATGGAAGACGTCGCGTCGGCGGCCGCGATCGCGCTGCGCGCCGACAAGATCATCTTCCTGACCGAAGCGCCCGGCATCGTCGACGACGAAGGCGGGCTGGTCCGTGAAATGTCGCTCGACGCGGCCGCCGAGCTGCTCGATTCCGGCAACGTCCAGGGCGACGACGCGTTCTTCCTGAAGCACTCGATCCGCGCGTGCCGCGGCGGCGTGACCCGTGCCCACCTGATCCCGCAATCGCTCGACGGCAGCATGCTGCTCGAACTGTTCCTGCACGACGGCGTCGGCACGATGATCTCGTACGAGAATCTCGAGAGCCTGCGCGAAGCGACGCCGGACGACGTCGGCGGCATCCTGTCGCTGATCGAGCCGCTCGAATCGGACGGCACGCTGGTGCGGCGCGGCCGCCACCAGATCGAACGCGACATCGACCACTTCTCGGTGATCGAGCACGATGGCGTGCTGTTCGGCTGCGCGGCGCTGTATCCGTACCAGCAGGAGAAGATCGGCGAGATGGCGTGCCTGACGGTCGCGCCGGAAGCGCAGGGCTCGGGCGACGGCGAACGCCTGCTCAAGCGCATCGAGCAGCGCGCCCGCGCGCGCGGCCTCACGCATATCTTCGTGCTCACGACGCGCACCGAGCACTGGTTCCTCAAGCGCGGTTTCGTCAAGGTCAGCGTCGACGACCTGCCGGAAGACCGCCGCAAACTCTATAACTGGCAGCGCAAGTCGCTCGTGCTGATGAAGCAGCTCTGAGCGCAGGCACGACTGCCCTCCCCCAGTCCGATTACAGGAGAAGTACACGATGGCTCGAATGATTCAATGCGCGAAGCTCGGCAAGGAAGCCGAAGGTCTCGATTTCCCGCCGCTGCCGGGCGAACTCGGCAAGCGCATTTACGAAAGCGTGTCGAAGGAAGCGTGGCAAGGCTGGCTCAAGCAGCAGACGATGCTGATCAACGAGAACCGCCTGAACATGGCCGACCCGCGTGCGCGCCAGTACCTGATGAAGCAGACCGAGAAGTACTTCTTCGGCGACGGCGCGGACCAGGCGTCCGGCTTCGTGCCGCCGACGGAAGCCTGAGCATCGCGCATCGCGCGGGCCGGCCGGGCCGGCCTCGCGCGAAGCAACGCAACGCAAACGGCACCGTGCATCGCACGGTGCCGTTTGCTTTTGGGGCGCGCACAATCGAGCCGATGCGAGTCGGCCCGGCGCAGTCGATACCGCCGGGTCAGGTCGCGCCGGCCTGCCCCGCCGGTTTCAACGTGCCGCGCTCGTCCGGCTGCGCGGACTCGCCGGCCGCGGCGCCGGCGCTCGCGCTTGCGGTGCCCCATTCGGCCGCATCGCTGCGCTCGGCGCTCGACAGCTCATCCGCACGGTAGCCGGTGCGATTGAGCAGCGCGAGCATGCAGGCGAGCGACACGAGCGCGTACAGCCCCGACGCGATCGCGACGCCGACGATGCTGCCGGTCGCGTTCAGGATCGCCTGCGCGAGCACCGGCGTGCCGCCGCCGACGACGAGCGCGCTCAGCTGATACGCGAGCGACAGGCCCGTATAGCGGATGTTGGCCGGAAACACGCGTGCGAGCACGCCGCCGACCGCACCGTAGAACATCGCCGACGGGATCGTCGAGATGCACATCCCGACGACGGCGACCCAGTACGACCGCGTCGCGAGCGCATGGAACATCACCGGCATCAGCACGATCTCGGGAATCAGGATCCAGCACATCGCGCGGCGCATGTCGATCTTCGACACGAACCACGCGCCGATCGGCTGCATCAGGAACTGCACGACGAGCGAGATCGACAGGATGCCGAGGAACGTGCCCTGCGCGTAGCCGAGCTCCTTGGTCGCCCACGACAGCGCGAACGTGCTGCGGAAATACGTGACGTTGATCACCGGCAGCGTGCCGGCCGCGAGGAGCACGACGAGCCAGTGGTCGCGCACGACGTCGCGCAGCGGCAGCTTCACCGTCCGCTTGCGCGCGAGCACGCGCTGCATGTCGAGCGATTCCTCGAGCCGCAGCCGGATCACCATCCCGATGATCACGAGCACCGCCGACAGCAGGAACGGAATGCGCCAGCCCCACATCAGGAACGACGGCGTCGGCAACGCGCTCAACGCGAAGAACGCGACCGTCGCGAGCAGGTTGCCGGTGGGCGAGCCCTGCTGAGCGAAGGCCGCATACAGGATGCTGCGGTGCTTCGGCGCGTTCTCGCTCGCGATCAGCACCGCACCGCCCCACTCGCCGCCGACCGCGATGCCCTGCAGCACGCGCAGCACGACGAGGCCCGCGGGCGCCCACACGCCGATGGACGCATAGCCGGGCAACAGGCCGATGCCGGTCGTGGCAAGCCCCATCATGATCAGCGTGATCACGAGCGCGGTCTTGCGGCCGACGCGATCGCCGAGATGCCCGAACACGATCCCGCCGAGCGGCCGCGCGGCGAAACCGGCCCAGAACGTGACGAACGCGAGCAGCGTCGCGACGCCGGGATCCATCGTGCTGGAAAAGAACACCTTGCCGAACACGAGCGCGGCGGCGGTGCCGTAGATATAGAAGTCGTACCACTCGATCGTGGTGCCGACGAAGGCCGCGAGGGCGGCGCGGCCGGGCCTTGGCGAGGCGGACGGGGATTGCGGACGGCTCATCGATGTCTCCATGTTCGTGATCGGCGGCGCGACTGTCGCGCGCCTTGCCGGATGGCCGGCCTTGCGCCGCCGGCTGGCGGTGTTGCTTTACGGCTTTGCGTTCTGCTGCTTTACGTTCTGCTGCTTTGCGTTCCGCTTCGTCGGCCGGGGACGCTCACCCGCGGGCCCCGTGGGCCGATCACGTCGGGTCGGGCGCGACCTTCAGCACGCCGGCGTCGAGCAGTTGCTGCTGGAGCGCGGGATCGACGCCGAGGCGATCGAGCACCGCGCGCGTGTCGCGGCCGAGCGCCGGTGGCGGCGTGCGATAGGTCGCCGGCGTGCGCGACAGCTTCACCGGCGATGCGGTGCCGCGATATGCGCCGATCTCGACGAACAACTCGCGGTGCAGCGCATGCGGGTCGCGCGCGACGTCGGCGACCGTGCGCACCGGCCCGCACGGCACGCCCGCCGCCATCAGGTCGCGCGCGAGCGGCTCGCACGGATGGGCGGCCAGCCGCGCCTCGAGTTCGGCCTTCAGCTCGGGCCGGTGCGCGCAGCGGCTGCGGTTGTCGACGAAGCGCGGATCGCCGGCGAGCGCCGGCGCGCCGAGATGCGCGACGAGGCGTGCGAACTGCCGGTCGTTGCCGACCGCGAGGAAGATCGGCACCGTCGCCGTGCGATAGCTGTCGTACGGCGCGATGTTCGGATGCGCGTTGCCGCTGCGCTCGGGCACGCGCCCCGAGCCGAAGAAGTTCGGCAGGTGCGGATGCAGCAGCGACACGCCGCAGTCGTACAGCGCGATGTCGATCGACTGGCCCTGTCCGCTCTGCTCGCGCTCCGCGAGCGCGAGCAGGATGCCGGCCAGCGCGTTGAGCCCCGTGACCATGTCGACGATCGGCAACCCGATGCGCATCGCGTCGCCGTCGCGCTCGCCGTTGACGCTCATCAGCCCGGCCATCGCCTGGATCACCGCGTCGTAGCCTGGCAGCCCGCCGAGCGGGCCGTGTTCGCCGAAGCCGGTCACCGCGCAGTGGATCAGGCGCGGCAAGCGCGGCCGCAGGTCGCGCGCGTAGTCCATCCCCCAGCGCGCGAGCGTGCCGGGCTTGAAGTTCTCGACGAGCACGTCGGCGTCGTCGAGCAGGCGCCACAGGATCGCGCGCCCTTCGTCGCGGGACAGATCGAGCGCGAGCCCTTCCTTGTTGCGGTTCACGCCCATGAAATACCACGCGGTGTCGCCGAGGAACGGCGGCCCCCAGCCACGCGTCTCGTCGCCGTCCGGCGGCTCGATCTTGATCACCGTCGCGCCGTGGTCGGCGAGCGCCTGCGTGCAGTACGGGCCGCCGAGCACGCGGCTCAGGTCGACGACCTTCAGGCCGTCCAGTGCGCCGCGTGTCGCTTTCGTCACGTTCATCGTTCGACCTCCGGCAACAGGTCGAGCGCCATGTCGAGCGGCACCGGCGTGCCACGCACCAGCGCGTCGAACGCCATCGCTTCGTCGTCGCGCGACGCCGGCGCGAGCGGGTCGACCGGCAGCAGCTTGTGACGCACGATCAGGTGCGCGAGCGCGAGGCGCCGGTAATCGGGCGCGAGCCGCACGCCCTCACATGCCATCAGCACGGCCGCGCTCGCGTAGTACAGCGCCGACGCGGCCTGCCGCACGCACGCGTCGTCGCGCGCCGCCGCAACCCGTGCAAGCGCATCGCATGCGCGCGCGAGAATGCGCCGCAGCGCCGCGCGACTCGCGTCGGGCAGCGGCGCCGCGCCGAGCCGATCGCCGAGGAACGTGCGCAGCGCGTCCAGCGCCTGCTCGCGCTGCGCGGCGCGCGCGACGTCGAGCGCGACGATGTTGCTGGTGCCTTCCCAGATCGAGCCGAGATGCGCGTCGCGCACGAGGCGCGCATCGCTCCATTCCTCGATGTAGCCGATGCCGCCGCGTACCTCCATCGCGTCGCCCGTCACGCGGCGCGCATCGCGGCACGCGCGGAACTTGATCAGCGGCGTCAGGATGCGCACGCAGCGCGCGGCCTGCTCGTCGCCCGCATCCGCCCGCGGCAGCAGCAGCGCGATCTGCATGAACATCGCACGCGCGGCCTCGGCGGGCAGCAGCATCTTCATCAATTGGCGCTGCATCAGCGGCATCTCGATCAGCGTCCGGCCAAACGCCGTGCGGTGCGCGGCCACGTGCAGCGACTCGTTCAGCGCGCGCCGCATCAGCCCGGCCGCGCGCACGCCGTTCGACAGCCGCGACATGTTGATCATGTCGGCCATCTGGTGAAAGCCGCGGCCGATCTCGCCGATCAGGTAGGCCTGCGCGCCTTCGAGCGCGATCTCGCCGCTCGCCATCGAACGGCTGCCGAGCTTGTCCTTCAGCCGCACGATCCGGTAGCGGTTGCGCGTGCCATCCGGCAGCGTCTTCGGCAGCAGGAACAGCGCGAGCCCGTTGATGCCATCCGGCGCGCCGTCGGGCCGCGCGAGCACCATCGCCAGGTCGGCGTCGGCGTTCGAGCAGAACCATTTGTCGCCGTACAGGCGCCACACCGCGCCGTCTTGCGCGCTCGTTTCGCGCACCGCGCGCGTCGCGATGCGGCCGACGTCGGAGCCGGCCGCCTGCTCGGTCATGAACATCGCGCCCTGGAACAGCGTGTCGAAATCGCGCGACGCGAGCCTCGGCAGGTAGTGCTCGACGAGCGCCGGTTCGCCGAAACGGCGCAGCGTACGCGTAAGCGAGTCGGTCATGCTGACCGGGCAGCACAGCCCGAATTCGGCCTGCACGAACAGGAACGTCAGCGCGTACTTGACGAGCGGCGCCACCGCGTCGGGCTGGTGGCTCAGCGCCGCGAGCCCGAGTTCCGCATACGCGACGCGTTCGAGCGCGACATACGCCGGGTCCTTGTCGATCCGCTGCACGGCCTCGCCGCGCCGGTTGCGATGTTCGAGCACGGGCGGATGCTTGTCCGCGCGCGACGCCCATTCGTCGAGTTCGCCCGACACGCGCGCGCCGAGTGCATGCAGTTGCGGTTCGAGCCGTGCGTATTGGGCGGCGCCGAGATGCAGCTTCAGCAACGCGCCGAGATCGGGATCGGCCGTGAAGAAATTGATGCCCCGGCTGTCGGGGATGTTGCCGGATGCGCCGGCGTCCGGTATGCGAGCGGTGTCGTTCATGCATGCGTCTCCATGGTTGCCCGGCTGCCGGCCGGCGCCCGCTCCGTGGCGGCGCGGCAGCCCGATGCCAGACGTTACGCAGAGACTAGGCGCGTGATCGATAAGCGTCCAATACAGGTTTTATCCGGTACGATAGACGGCACTTATCGATGCCGGGGCCGGGAGGAGACAGCATGGAACTGCGGCAGTTGCGCTACTTCGTGGCGGTCGCCGAGGAACTGCATTTCGGGCGCGCGGCGAAGCGCCTGTTCATCTCGCAGCCGGCGCTGAGCTTCGACATCCGCAAGTTCGAGGAAGCGCTCGGCGTGCAGCTCTTTTCACGCACCAACAAGACGGTCGCGCTCACCAACGCGGGCGCGGTGCTGCTCGGCGAAGCGCGCCGGCTGCTGCTGCAGGCGAGCGAGGCCGAGCGTCTCACGGTGCGCTCGGCGTCCGGTCTCGCGGGCCGGCTGCGGATCGGCTTCGTCCATTCGATGCTGTATCGCGGGCTGCCCGATGCGGTGCAGCGCTTCGAGGCCGACTATCCGGGCGTGGAGATCGTGCTGAGCGAGATGAACACGCACGCGCAGGTGCAGGCGATCCAGCGCGGCCAGATCGATCTCGGTTACGCGCACTGGGGCCACTGCCCGCCGGAGGTCGAATCGACGCCCGTCTACGCCGAACCGTTCGTGTGCTGCCTGCCGGCCGCGCATCCGCTCGCGCGGCGCCGGCAGGTCGCGCTCGCCACGCTCGCCGCGGAACCGTTCATCCTGTTTCCGCGCGACGCGGCGCCGCACTATCACGACCTGATCATCGCGCAATGCGTGAACGCGGGCTTCAGTCCGCTGATCCGTCACGAGGCGCGGCTGTGGCAGACGATCCTGTCGATGATCGAGTTCGGGATGGGCATCGCGCTGGTGCCGCGCGTGCTGCAGCAGGTGAAGAGCGACCGGCTCGCGTTCCGGCCGCTGAAGGATGCGTCGCTCGAATCGCGCACGCTGGAACTGAAGCGCAGCGGCACCGCCGAACCGGTCGCGCTGCGCTTCGCCGACTACGTGCGCGCGTCGATCGACGCGCTACCCGCGCTCGCCGGCTGAGCAGGCGGCGGATGCATTGGCGTTTGCAGCTGTTTGAAAAAAATTGCAGAAAGGGCTTTACAGACCCTCAAAGCCCTGACATAATTTCAGCTTCTTTGGGCGGTTAGCTCAGCGGTAGAGCACTGCCTTCACACGGCAGGGGTCACTGGTTCGATCCCAGTACCGCCCACCAAAGAATTCGCCGCTTGTGGCGACGCGTTAAACGCTGGATCGAGCAGTTCTCTCCGGCGCCAGCGCAAAGCCACTAGGTAAAGAGAAAGCCCTGCACTCGCAGGGCTTTTTTTCGTTCTTCGAGGCCGATCGGAAACGCAAGACAGCCGAAGGGTGCAGCTGGCTGAGCACCCAAGGCGAGTACCAAGTTTCGCTAGCCACCCGGTTAGGGTTTCGGATCGTCGGCGCCGTTATCTTCTTCCTTACGCAAACAAGGCGCGTCGTCCTGCTGCGTTTCCTGCGACGCTTTCCCGGAGTGGTGAGGCAGCAGCCCATCATCAAGTGTCGCTCCGGTCATCATTGCGGCGAACCTGCGACTCATGTATTGCCCCTCTTTGCTTCTTTGCATGAAAAACTCAGTTTTTCCTCGCGGATAACGGAGATCAAAGTTAATCTCCAGCAGGCCAATCATGAATGAGCAAAGTCCATCAGCATCGAAGTGAACTGAGGTCACCTGCTTTCCAACGATGCGAGTTGATGTGATGCACTCGACGTTGTCCGGCGACCAATCCCACATTCCATGCACTATCGCTTTGCGATACTCGTGACCCCATAAAATTCTTGCGTGGACCTTTTCCAGAGTCTTCCGGCGCTTACCTTTGGCTTGGTCCACCACACGCTCCCTCCACAGCCGCAGCACACCCGTGAACTGGATGTTGTTCATCTCCTTAGGTAACTTCGGCGACTCTTCTCCATCATCAGCGGGAACGTAGGTATGCAACGTCTGCGAGAATACCTCATGCTCCAGTGAGGCCCATGCGGCGACAATCGTGCCGACGAAGTACGTTTCCTTGTCGGTTAGCGGAAGGTCGATCAGCATCTTCATCTTGTCGTCTTTCCTCATGATTGCGCCGCATCCCTGTGTTTTGCCTCACGCAAAGGCGTGCAGCGTCCGCACCGCCTCGCGCCCCATGTGCGGGGCCAGGTGCGCGTACGGCTCCGTCACCGTGATCGATGAGTGTCCGAGCAAATCCTTCACCACGTACAGCGACACGCTCGCCATGACGAGCCAAGAGGCGAAGGTATCGTGCGAGTCGTGCACCCCGAAATCGTTGATGCCCGCGCGAACGCACGCCGGGCGGACACCCTTCTGAATCGTCGTCATGCGACCGCCCGACGCCACCGCGAGCTGAGGTCGCTTTTCTGCGCCCCTCCGACGGTCGGCGCTTCGACGGTATGTGACCGAAGCGCCGCGATCGCTCACTTCACCCGCTCCGCCGTTGCATCGAACGCACACCGCGCCTTGTCGACGATCTCGTCGACTTCCGCCTCCCGGATCACGAGCGGCGGCGACAGCAGCATCCGGTCGCCGGTCGCGCGCATGATCAGGTTGCCGTTGAAACAGAAGTCGCGGCAGATCGTGCCGATATCGACGTCCGCACCAAATCGCTCGCGCCGGCTCCGGTCGCGCGCCAGCTGAACGCCCGCGACCAGCCCCGCTCCCGCGATCTCGCCGACGATCGGATGATCGCCGAGGGCATCCCGCAGCCGGCGCTGGAAATACGGCCCGATATCGCGCTTCACGCGCTCGACGATCCCTTCGTCGCGCAGCAGCTTCAGGTTCGCGACCGCGACGGCCGCCGCCACCGGGTGCCCCGAGTACGTGAGGCCGTGATTGAATTCGCCGTTGTCGATGATCGGGCGCGCGACGCGCTCGTGGATGCCCACCGCGCCCATCGGCACGTAGCCCGACGTGAGGCCCTTGGCCATCGTGATCAGGTCCGGCTCGAAGCCGAAGTGCTGGTGCGCGAACCATTCGCCGGTGCGCCCGAAGCCGCCGATCACTTCGTCGGCGACGAGCAGGATGTCGTACTTGCGGCAGATCCGCTGGATTTCCGGCCAGTACGTCGACGGCGGGAAGATCACGCCGCCCGCGCCCTGGAACGGCTCGCCGATGAACGCCGCGACGTTCTCCGCGCCGAGTTCGAGAATCTTCGCCTCGAGCTGCCGCGCGCATGCGAGGCCGAACGCTTCGGGCGTCTCGCCGGCTTGCGCTTCGCTGAAGAAATACGGCTGGTCGATGTGCACGATGTGCTCGACCTTCGACGGCATCTGCTCGTGCATGTAGCCCATCCCGCCGAGCGTGCCGCCCGCGATCGTCGAGCCGTGGTAGCCGTTCTTGCGCGAGATCACGAACTTCTTCTGCGGCTGGCCCTGCACGCGCCAGTACTGATGCACGAGACGCAGCACGGTGTCGTTGCCTTCCGAGCCGCTGTTGCAATAGAAGAAGTGATTGAAGCTCGCGGGCGTGAGTTCGGCGAGCAGCGCCGACAGTTCGATGACCGGCGGGTGCGTGGTCTTGAAGAACGTGTTGTAGAACGGCAGTTCCTGCAACTGGCGATACGCGGCGTCGGCGAGCTCCTTGCGGCCGTAGCCGACGTTCACGCACCAGAGGCCGGCCATCCCGTCGATCACCTTGTTGCCGTCGGAGTCCCACAGGTAGACGCCGTCGGCCTTCACGATCACGCGGCTGCCCGCGCGATTGAGCGCGCCCATGTCCGAGAACGGGTGAATGTGATGCGCGGCGTCGAGCGCGCGGTATTCGGCGGTCGAGTGCGGCGGGAAGGCTTCGTTTCGATCGGTCATGTTTCCTCCGTAAAACAGTGCCGCACATTCACACGTGCAGCAGCAGATGGCGGCGTTCCCACGAGCTGATCACGCGGAAGAACGCTTCGTATTCGGTTTCCTTCAGCGCCAGGTACGCCTTCACGAATTTGTCGCCGAGAATGCCGGCAAGCGGCGTGCACGCGGCCATCAACGAGATGCCCTCCTCGAGATTGCGCGGCAGCTGGTACGGCAGGTCGTAGCCGTCGGACGCGATCGGCTCGGTCGGCGCGAGCTGCTGCGTCATGCCGAGATAGCCGGCCGCGAGCGTCGCCGCGAACGCGAGGTACGGGTTGCAGTCAACGCCTGGAATCCGGTTCTCGATGCGCCGCGCGACCGGCGTCGACTGCGGGATGCGGAAGCCGACCGTGCGGTTGTCGTAGCCCCACTGCACGTTGATCGGCGCGGCCATGAAGCGCGACAGCCGGCGATACGAGTTGATGTACGGCGCGAAGATCGGCATCAACGCGGGCGTGTACTTCTGCAGCCCCGCTAGATAGCTGTGGAACATCGGCGACACGACCCCGTCCTCTTCGGCGAACAGGTTGCGGCCGGTGTGCACGTCGGCGAGGCTCTGGTGGATGTGCATCGCGGAGCCCGGCTCGCCCTCCATCGGCTTGGCCATGAACGTCGCGTACATGTTGTGCCGCAGCGCCGCCTCGCGCACCGTCCGTTTGAACAGGAACACCTGATCGGCCAGCGACAGCGCATCGCCGTGCACGAAGTTGATCTCCATCTGCGCGGCGCCGACTTCGTGGATCAGCGTCTCGATGTCGAGCCCCTGCATCTCGCAGTACTCGTAGATGTCCTCGAACAACGGATCGAACTCGTTGACGGCCTCGATCGAATACGACTGGCGGCCGGTTTCCGCGCGGCCGGTGCGCCCGATCGGCGGACGCAACGGCAGGTCGGGATCCGCGTTCATGTCGACCAGGTAGAACTCGAGTTCGGGCGCGACCACCGGCTGCCAGCCCTTCGCCTTGTACAGGTCGAGCACGCGGCGCAGCACGTAGCGCGGCGAGATCTCGACCGGCGAGCCATCGAAATGCACGCAATCGTGGATCACCTGCGCGGTCGGATCGACGGCCCACGGAATCAGGCAGATCGTCGATGGATCGGGCACGCACACCATGTCGGGATCGGTCACGCCGGTCAGCGAGCCGTCCTCCGGATAGTCGCCGGTGACGGTCTGCACCATCACGGCCTGAGGCAGGCGCATCGATTCGCCGGATTCGAATTTGTTGCGCGGAATGATCTTGCCGCGCGCGATGCCGGCCATGTCGGGAATGATCGCCTCGACTTCGGTGATGCGGTGCTGACGCAGGAATTCGCTCAGTTCGGGTTGCATGATCGGCCTCGTTCAGTCGATGTCGGATGCAGCCGGCGACGGCATGGTGCCGCCGGCCGCATGAATGCGGTGTGTCATGCGCGCGCGGCACGCCGCGCCGAATGCCGCGAAGATGTCGCGCGACAGCGGCTGTTCCGCGAAACGCCATTCGGGATGCCACTGCACGCCGAGCGCGAACGCGCGCGCACCGCGCACGCTGACGGCCTCGATCAGCCCGTCGGGCGCGCTCGCTTCGACCGCGAGCCCGGCGCCAAGCCGCGCGACGCCCTGGTCGTGCAGCGAATTGACCATCGCGTCGTGCGCGCCGCGCGCGATGCGTTGCAGCAGGCCGCCCGGCGCAAGCTGTATGCGATGCGCGGGGCCGTACTGTCGCTCGAGCGGATCGCCGTCGCGCTCGCGATGGTCATGGAAACCGGGGCTCGCATGCAGCCGCTGATGCAGCGTGCCGCCGTACGCGACGTTCAGCTCCTGCATGCCGCGGCAGATCGCGAGCACCGGCACGCCGGCATCGATCGCCGCGCGGATCAGCGGCAGCGCGGTCGCATCGCGCGCCGGGTCGTGCAGCGTGTCGGGCGTACTCGCCGGGCCGCCGTAGTGATGCGGCTCGACGTTCGAATGGCTGCCCGTCAGCAGCAGCCCGTCGACCGACGCCACGATCGCGTCGACCGGCTGCCGCGCACCGAGCGCGGGCAGCACGAACGCCAGCGCGCCGGCGCCGTCGACCAGCGCGACGAGATACTTCTCGCCGGCCGTGTGGTTCGGATGGGCGCCGCGCAGGATGCGGTCGGCGGTGACGACTACGATCGGGCGCGCTCGCATGATCGCCTCCGCGATAAGCGCGCGCCGCGTGCGGACGCGCAGGACGATGGAAGCCCGCCGTCGCTTGGCATGCGCGCGTGCACGATCATGCCGCGCGCACGGTGCGGCAACAGGCGGTGTGACCCGATGCGAAAACGGAAAAGGACACTAGGGCAACAATGAAGCGCTGCCGTCGCGCTGCACCGCGCTGAACAGGTGCGCGGTCACGAGGTTGAAGCGGCGCAGGCCGCGATGGGACACAGCGAAGAAACCAGGCTCGCGTATGAGGGCGGCGCGCGTGCCGCGATCAGCATGCCGGATCGGCCCGGCCTGAGGCGGCGCGCCCGCCGACGGACTTCGGGTCCGGCGTATCGAAGGGCTGGCGGCTTTCACGATCGTACTCGACTGACTGATGAAGACAGGACACGTGTCGCGGTGAAGCGCAGGCGGTAATACCGTACGGCGACACGCAGGCAAGGTGTCTCGCAACGGATTCCGGCACGGTACGGCGCCAATCGACGCCGTCGCCGCCGGACCGCGCGTGACGACTTCCTGACATTCAGCTTATATCACCTAAAAATTGCGTCAAATTTTAAGGTGTCGATCCCGACATCGATCGGACAAAAAAAAACGGCATCGGCGGTTCGGATCGATGCCGTTTTTGTGCGCTGCGTCAGCTTGCCCGCACCGCCTGTCGGCAAGCTGGCGCGGAAAATATCACCGCACCGCCGCACGCGGCGTGCCGACGCATCAGCGATGCGCGAGCGCGGTTTCGACGAGCGTCTGCAGCAGCGGCACGATGCGCGCGGCGCGCGCTTCGTCGTATGCGTAGGGACGCGTCTCTTCCATGTAGGTGATCTGCGACAGTTCGAGCTGCACGGCTTCGACGCCGGTGGCGGGCACGCCGTAGTGACGCGTGATGTAGCCGCCCTTGAACCGCCCGTTCGCGACCGCCGTATAACCGCCGTGCGCGTTCACGCACGCGGCCAGCGCCTCGGCGAGGCCGGGCGTGGCGCTCGCGCCGCTCGCCGTGCCGAAGTTGAAGTCCGGCAGGCGGCCTTCGAAGAAACGCGGCACGTGCGAGCGGATCGAATGCGCTTCCCACACGAGCACGCGGCCATGCTCCCGCTTCAGACGCGCGATCTCGCCTTGCAGCGCGTCGTGATACGGGCGCCAGTAGCGGTCGCGGCGGCGCATGATCTCGTCGTTGCCGGGCAGCGCGTTCGGCGGATACAACGGCGCCTTGTCGAACGTGTCGACCGGCACGAGCCCGGTCGTATCCTGCCCCGGGTACAGGTTCTCGTTGTCGGGCGGACGGTTCAGGTCGACGACGTAACGCGCGTGCGACGGCACGAGGATCGATGCGCCGAGCGTCGCCGCAAATCCGTACAGCCGCTCGAGATGCCAGTCGCAATCGTCGACGAAGCGCGCGTCGGGCGTCATCGTCGCGGCGATGTCGTCGGGGATGTGGGTGCCTGCGTGCGGGATCGAGATCAGCAGCGGCAGCGTGCCCTGCTTCAGCGTGAATACAGCCGGTTGTTCAGTCATGTCGCCTCACCGTAAAAGTCTGCCGGCGCACGCGCGGCGTGCGCCGGCGCCGCGCGTCAGCGCAGCAGTTGCGCCAGCGCGGCGCGGTAGTCGGCATAAGCAGCGGTTTCGTCGCGATGGCGGCGGCCGCTCACGACGCATTCGCCGCCGGTGTAGACGTCGAGCACCGGCGTGTCGCCGTGCTCGGCGAATACCGCGCCCGACAGCCACGCCGCGCTGCCGTGTTCGGCGATCGCGGGATGATCGGGATCGAGCACGAGCCAGTCGGCGCGGCAGCCTTCACGCAGCGCACCGATGCGCCGCCCGCTTGCCTGCGCGCCGCCCGCGAGCGATGCGTCGAACAGCCGGTCGGCGACATGCGCGTGCGTGTCGCTCGCGAGCACGTTGCGCGCGCGATGCACGAGCCGCTGCCCGTATTCGAGCAGGCGCAGCTCCGAGCGCCAGTCGACCGACGCATGGCTGTCCGAGCCGACACCGATCACGCCACCCTGCGCGAGATAGTCGACGGCCGGGAACACGCCGTCGCCGAGGTTCGCTTCGGTGGTGAGGCAGAGGCCCGCCACCGCGCGACGCTTCGCGAGCGCCGCCGTTTCGGCCGCATCGACATGCGTCGCGTGCACGAGGCACCAGCGCGCGTCGACGTCGAAGCGATCGAGCAGCCATTGCACGGGCCGCGCGCCGTAGGCACGCACGCAATCGTCGACTTCGGCTGTTTGCTCGGCGATGTGGATATGCACCGGCGCGTCGTCGGGCAGCCCGTCGAGCAGCACGCGCAGCCCGTTCTCGGACACCGCGCGCAGCGAGTGCGGCGCGACGCCGTAGCGCAGCCCGCCATGCTCGGGCGCGACGCGACGCATTGCGTCGAGCAGTTCGAGCAGGCCGTCCGGCGTGTTGATGAAGCGGCGCTGGTCGTCGCGCGGCGGCTTGTTGCCGAAGCCGGCGAACTGGTACGACACGGGCAGCATGGTGATGCCGATGCCGGCCGAGCGCGCCGCGTCGATCACGCGCGTGCCGAGCTCCGCGAGCTGCGGATAGCGCGAGCCGTCCTGCGCGTGATGCACGTAGTGGAATTCGCACACCGACGTATAGCCGCACTTGAGCATCTCGACGTACAGCCAGCGCGCGATCGCCGCGAGCGCGTCGGGCGTGATCTTCAGCGCGAAGCGGTACATCAGGTCGCGCCAGCTCCAGAAGCTGTCGGCGGGATTCGCGCGGTATTCGGTGAGCCCGGCCATCGCGCGCTGGAACGCGTGCGAATGCAGGTTCGGCATGCCGGGCAGCACGGGCCCGGTCGCGCGCGCGACGCCCGCCGGCGCATCGGTGTCGGGCGTCACGTCGGTCAGCGTGCCGGCCGCGTCCCAGCGCAGCAGCACGTTGCGGCGCCAGCCGTCGGGCAGGTAGGCATGGTCCGCGAACAGCGTCATTTCGGTCATGGTGAGTGTCGTCTCTTGCAAGGCTAGCCGTTCATCCGGCGAAACACCGTCGCACCGCTGCGCACGACCTGCTCGCACAGCGGGCGGCCGATCCAGTAAGCGAGCTCCGCCAGCGAGCCGACCGACCAGACCGCGAAATCGGCCTGGCGACCGATCTCGAGCGCACCGTGCCGATCGGCACGGCCGAGCGCCGCGGCCGCATGGCGCGTCACGCCCTGCAGCACCTCGGGCACCGTCATCCGGAACAGCGTGCAGCCCATGTTCAGCGTCAGCAGCAGCGATTCGAGCGGCGACGTGCCGGGGTTGTGATCGGTCGCGAGCGCGATCGGCACGCCGTGCTTGCGCAGCAGCTCGATCGGCGGCAATTGCGTTTCGCGGATGAAGTAGTACGCGCCGGGCAACAGCACGGCGACCGTGCCGGCCGCCTTCATCGCCTCGATGCCGGCTTCGTCGAGAAATTCGAGGTGATCGGCGGACAGCGCGCGATAACGCGCGGCGAGCGCGGTGCCGCCCGCGTTCGACAGCTGCTCCGCGTGCAGCTTCACCGGCAGCCCGCGCCGCGTCGCGGCCTCGAACACGCGCTCGGTCTGCGCGAGCGAAAAGCCGATGCGCTCGCAGAACACGTCGACCGCGTCGACGAGGCCTTCGTCGGCCAGCGTCGGCAGCATCCGTTCGCACACTTCGTCGATGTATTCGTCCGCGCGGCCCGCATATTCCGGCGGCAGCGCATGCGCGCCGAGGAACGTCGTGTAGACGGTGACCGGGAAGCGCTCGCCGAGCTGGCGCGCGACGCGCAGCATCTTGCGCTCGCTCGCGAGGTCGAGCCCGTAGCCCGACTTGATCTCGACCGCGCTCACGCCTTCCGCGAGCAGCGGCTGCAGACGCGCGGCGGCCTGCACGAACAGCGTCGTCTCGTCGGCCGCGCGCGTCGCGCGCACCGTCGACACGATCCCGCCGCCCTGCCGCGCGATCTCCTCGTAGCTGACGCCGGCGAGGCGCTGCGCGAACTCGTCGGCGCGCGTGCCGCCGTACACGAGGTGCGTGTGGCAGTCGACGAGGCCCGGCGTCACCCACGCGCCGTGCAAGTCTTCCCGCTGCCAGTGTGCGTAACCGTGCGGCAGCGCGGAGAACGCGCCGAGCCACACGATCGTGCCGGTTTCGTCGACGACGATCGCCGCGTCGTCGATGGTTTCGTCGGGGTGGCCGTGCGGGCACAGCCTCAGGTGATGCCAGACAGTCGGTTTCATGCGTTCAGTCTCGTTCGCCGACGACGAGCGACACGGCGAGCAGCGCGCCGCCTCCGCTCACGACGACGTCAAACGCACGCGGCGGCCCGTCGAGCCGCAGCGTGTCCATTTCCCGCAGCGCGTAATGCGCGCCGTCGATCTCGACGCCGACCGCGCCGGTCGCGCAGAACAGCAGCACGGTATCGGCGCGCTCGACGCGGTGCGTGCCTTCGGGCCACACGTCGACCGTCCCGCGCGCGGCCGAGCGGCGCGTCATCAGGTTGAAGTCGCGGGTCGGGCCGTCGTGCAGCGTCGCGTCGATCGCCGTTTCGCCGCCGAAATCCGCACGGGCGAGCGGCGCATCGAGCACATGGCGCGCGCCGCCCGCTTCCGTGAGCGTCATGCCCGCGCCGGACAGCAGCACGAGCGTGCGGTCGACGCCGTCGAAACGCGAGAACGGCCCGGCCGCGTCGACGTCCGCGACGCTCACGCGCCATGCGAACGCATCGAGCGCGGCGCCCGGCGGCGCCTCGGCGGACGTTCCCCGCGGGGAACATGCCGCGATTTCGCGCGTCACGCCGCCGCCGTTCTTCCACGGCGACGCAACGAGATCCGCCGCGCGAATCATCGCGGCAGCCAGCGTTGCGCGCACCGGCGCCTGGTCGAGCGCCGTCATGCTCAGCGGCCGAGCATCGGCAGCTTCAGGCCGGCTTCGCGGGCCGTCTGCTGCGCGAGTTCGTAGCCGGCATCCGCATGGCGCATCACGCCCGTCGCCGGATCGTTCCGCAGCACGCGGCCGAGACGCTCGTGCGCTTCGGCGGTACCGTCGGCGACGATCACGACGCCCGAGTGCTGCGAGAAGCCCATCCCGACGCCACCGCCATGGTGCAGCGACACCCACGATGCGCCGCCCGCGGTGTTCAGCAGGGCATTCAGCAGCGGCCAGTCGCTCACGGCGTCCGAACCGTCCTTCATCGATTCCGTCTCGCGGTTCGGGCTCGCGACCGAGCCGGTATCGAGGTGGTCGCGGCCGATCACGATCGGGGCCTTCAGTTCGCCGTTCTTCACCATCTCGTTGAACGCCTGGCCGAGGCGATAGCGATCCTTCACGCCGACCCAGCAGATCCGTGCCGGCAGGCCCTGGAACGCGATGCGCTCACGTGCCATGTCGAGCCAGTTGTGCAGGTGCGCATCGTCGGGGATCAGCTCCTTCACCTTCTGGTCGGTCTTGTAGATGTCTTCCGGATCGCCCGACAGCGCGACCCAGCGGAACGGCCCCTTCCCTTCGCAGAACAGCGGGCGGATATAGGCCGGCACGAAGCCCGGGAAGTCGAATGCGTTCTCGACGCCCATTTCCAGCGCCATCTGGCGGATGTTGTTGCCGTAGTCGAGCGTGGCCGCGCCGCGTTCCTGCAGCGTCAGCATCGCGCGCACCTGCTCGGCCATCGACTGCTTCGCGACCTTCACGATGCTTTGCGGATCGACCTTCTGCGCCTCGCGCCATTGCGCGACGGTCCAGCCTTGCGGCAGGTAGCCGTTGATCGGGTCGTGCGCGCTCGTCTGGTCGGTCACGCAATCCGGCGTGACGCCGCGCTTGACGAGTTCCGCGAACACGTCGGCCGCGTTGCCGAGCAGGCCGATCGAGACCGGCTTGCCGGCGCGCTTCGCTTCGTCGATCATGCCGAGCGCTTCGTCGAGCGTCGTCGCCTTCTTGTCGACGTAGCGGGTCTTCAGGCGGAAGTCGATGCGCGTCTCGTCGCATTCGATCGCGATCATCGAGAAACCCGCCATCGTCGCGGCCAGCGGCTGCGCGCCGCCCATGCCGCCCAGGCCGCCCGTCAGGATCCAGCGGCCCGACGGGTCGCCGTTGAAGTGCTGGTTCGCGACCGAGAAGAACGTTTCATAGGTGCCCTGCACGATCCCCTGGCTGCCGATGTAGATCCAGCTGCCGGCCGTCATCTGGCCGTACATCATCAGGCCCTTGCGGTCGAGCTCGTGGAAGTGATCCCAGTTCGCCCAGTGCGGCACGAGGTTCGAGTTCGCGAGCAGCACGCGCGGCGCATCCGTGTGCGTGCGGAACACGCCGACCGGCTTGCCCGACTGGATCAGCAGCGTTTCGTTTTCCTCGAGATCCTTCAGCGACGCGAGGATCTGGTCGTAGCATTCCCAGTTGCGCGCCGCGCGGCCGATGCCGCCGTACACGACGAGCGCGTGCGGATGCTCGGCGACTTCCGGATCCAGGTTGTTCTGGATCATCCGGTAGGCCGCTTCGGCCAGCCAGGTCTTGCAGACCTTCTCGCTGCCGCGCGGTGCGCGGATCGTGCGGGTCGGATCGAGACGGGGATCGATGTGTTTCGGATGGTTCATGACAACTGCTCCCGAAGGAAAATGAAGATCAATTGGAATCAGAAATGCCCGGTGAAGCGATAACGACTGCCCGGGTGCCACAGATTCGCCACCGAGGCGACGACGCCCTGCGACCAGGTACGCCGATGTAAAACCAGACACGGCTCGACGTCGTCCATCCGCAGTTGCTCGCGCCGCTCGGGCGCCGGAGCCGCCGCTTCGATCCGGTACTCGACGCGCTGCAGCGGGGCCGCGCGCATCAGGTACAGGTTCGGCGTCGTGTTCGTGAAATCCTGCTCGGCATAATCCGGCGCGACCGCCGGATTCACCCATCGTTCTTCGAGCTGGACGGGTTCGTCATTCTCGAAGTGCAACACCTGCGAATAAAACAGCATGGCGCGCACGGCCATCTGCATCTCGTCGGCGAGCGCCTCGTCGGCGCGGATCGTCTCGAGGCCGAGCACGCTGGCGCGGTACGCATGCCCGCGCGCGTCGACCTCTTCCGAAATACTGCGGATCGCGACGAGCGTCGACTCGTACTTCGGCCGCGCAACGTAAGTGCCCGCGCCCTTCATGCGCGTGAGCACCTGCTCGGCCGTCAACTCGCGCAACGCGCGGTTGACGGTCATGCGCGCGACCTTGAACTCGCGGGCCAGTTCGTTCTCGGAGGGCACCTGGTCGCCCTCCGCCCACTCGCCGGCGTGAATGCGGCCCAGGATGAAATCCTTGATCTCCTGGTAGACCGGCACGCTCATGGGCTTACTGTTCCGATGCGAACGAGAACGGCGCGGCCTTCGCGAACGCGCGCTCGCCGACGAGCTTCGCGATCACCGCGATGTCCGGTGCGAAGTAGTGGTCGAGCTCGTAGTGCGCGACATGGCCGCGGATCGTTTCCATCACGGGCGCGAGCTTCGGGCTCGTGTGGTACGGCGCGCGCAGGTCGACGCCCTGCGCGGCGGCCAGCAGTTCGATCGCGAGGATGTACTTCGTGTTGTCCGCGATGTCGGCGAGCTTGCGCGCGGCGAATGTCGCCATCGACACGTGGTCTTCCTGGTTCGCCGAGGTCGGCAGCGAGTCGACCGATGCCGGGTGCGCGAGCGTCTTGTTTTCCGATGCCAGCGCGGCAGCCGTCACGTGGGCGATCATGAAGCCCGAGTTCACGCCGCCGTCCTTCACCAGGAACGGGGGCAGGCCCGACAGCGTCGCGTCGATCAGCAGCGCGATGCGGCGCTCGGCCAGCGCACCGATTTCGGCTGCGGCGAGTGCGAGGTTGTCGGCCGCGAATGCGACGGGTTCGGCGTGGAAGTTGCCGCCCGACAGCACTTCGCCGGTATCCGGGAAGATCAGCGGGTTGTCCGACACGGCGTTCGCTTCGATCAGCAGCACGTCGGCCGCGTGACGCATCTGGTCCAGACACGCCCCCATCACCTGCGGCTGGCAGCGCAGGCTGTACGGATCCTGCACCTTGTCGCAGTCGCGGTGCGACTGGTTGATCGGCGAGCCGTCGAGCAGGTCGCGGTACGCCGCGGCCGCGTCGATCTGGCCGCGATGGCCGCGCAGCTCGTGGATGCGTGCGTCGAACGGCTTCACCGAGCCGGCTGCCGCGTCGACCGACAGCGCACCCGCGACGAGCGCGGTGCGGTACAGGTCTTCGATCGAGAACATGTTGTCGAGCGCCAGCGCCGTCGATGCCTGCGTGCCGTTCAGCAGCGCGAGGCCTTCCTTCGCCTGCAGCGTCAGCGGCGCGAGGCCCGCGACGCGCAGGCCGTCGAGCGCGCTGGCACGCTCGCCGCGGATGAACACTTCACCGACGCCGAGCAGCACGGCCGACATGTGCGCGAGCGGCGCGAGGTCGCCCGATGCGCCGACCGAGCCCTTCACCGGGATCAGCGGCAGCACGTCTGCGTTGAACAGCGTGATCAGCGCATCCATCACCTCGCGGCGGATGCCCGAGTGGCCGCGCCCGAGGCTCGACAGCTTCAGCGCCATCAGCAGACGCACCGACGAGCGCGCCATCGGCTCGCCCACACCGACCGCGTGCGACAGCACCAGGTTCTTCTGCAGCAGCTCGAGCTGGTCGTGCGGGATGTGCGTGCTGGCCAGGCGGCCGAAGCCAGTGTTGATGCCGTATGCCGGCTCGCCCTTCGCCGCGATGTCGGCGACGGCCTTCGCGCCGGCGTCGATCTTCGCGAAGCTCGCCGGGTCGAGCGTGAGCTGCACGGAGTCGCGAGCGATCTTGCGCAGTTGCGGGAGGGTCAGGTGGCCGGGGGTCAACGTAATCATGTGAGCAATCCTGTCTAGACAAGTTCGGGATGGATTGCAGTGTAGCCATCGGAACTTGTCTAGACAACCCCGTTTTTCAAGATTTCGACTCGGGAGTTTCCCTGATGTCGGGCGCGGCCCGCCGGAGTAGCCGGTCAGACCCGGGAATTAACATATGTTGCAATTATTTTTTCTTTGGCAACATACGAATCCGCACTTTCGCGCCATCCGCCTTCGGAGACCTGCCATGACCATCCCGCCCCGGTTGACCGCCCTTTTCGGCCGCAGCCTGCTCGTCGCCGCCTGCGCGCTCGCGTGCGGCGCGTCGCTTGCCGCCGAGCCGCTGTCCGGCACGCTCGAAAAGATCCGGCAGGCCGGCCTGATCTCGATCGGCCACCGCGAAACGTCGGTGCCGTTCTCCTACGTCGACGCGAGCGGCAAGGTGATCGGCTTTTCGCAGGACCTGTGCGATCGCGTGATCGCCGCCGTGAAGGCGCGCACCGGCAAGCCCGACCTGCAGGTGCGCTTCATCCCGGTCACGTCGCAGAACCGCATCCCGCTCGTGCAGAACGGCACCGTCGATCTCGAATGCGGGGTGACCACCAATCTCGCCGCGCGCCACGCGCAGGTCGCGTTCTCGACCACCTTCTTCGTCGCGACGACGCGCCTGCTCACGCGCACGAGCTCGGGCATTCGCGACTTCCCCGATCTCGCCGGCAAGACGGTCGTGACGAACCAGGGCACGACGTCCGAACGCCTGCTGCGCAAGATGAACGAGGAAAAGAAGATGAACATGCAGATCATCAGCGCGAAGGATTACGGCGAAGGACGCCTCACGCTCGAGTCGGGCCGTGCCGCCGCCTACATGATGGACGACGTGCTGCTCGCCGGCGTGCGCCAGCTCGCGGCGAAACCGGCCGACTGGGCGATCGTCGGCACGCCGCAGTCGTCGGAAGCGTACGGATTCATGCTGCGCAAGGACGATCCGCAGTTCAAGGCGCTCGTCGACGGCGTGCTCGTGCAGCTGATGAAGAGCGGCGAGATCAATGCGCTGTACGACAAGTGGTTCATGAAGCCGGTGCCGCCGAAGGGGCTCGCGTTCGAGTTCCCGATGAGCGACGTGATCAGGACGCGCTACGCGGCGCCGAACGACGCGCCGCTCGAGTGAGCGCCGCGCGGTGACATCGGCTCATGCGCGCGTCCACGCGACGCACGCCGCGTAGCCGGGCGCCGCGTCGAGCCAGCGCGCGTCGAATGCGGCCACGCCGGCCGCCGGCGCGGCCGGCTCGACGATCGTCGTCGCGGGCGTCGCCGCATCGCGCGGCGGCACCACGGCGAACGCGCGCAGCCCACCGCCGATGCCGGTGCCGAGCGCCTTGAGCAGCGCCTCCTTCGCGGACCACACGCGCATGAACGCGTCGGCACGCGCGCCGGGCGGCAGGCCGTCGAGATACGCAGCCTCGGCGGCCGCGCACACTTCGGCCGTCAGCGCGCGCCAATCGGTCGTGCGATTGCAGCTTTCGATATCGACGCCGACGCGCCCCGTATCTGCCCATGCGATAAGCGCGTGATCGCCCGCGTGCGACACGTTGAAATCGAGCGATGCGCGATGTGCGGGATCCAGCGACGGCCGTCCCGATGCATCGACGACGATCGCGATATCGCGCGGCGCCAGGTCGAGCGCCGCGCCGAGCACGTCGCGCAGCGCGGCGCGCGTCGCGGCGCTGCGCACCGCATCCTCGTGTCGAAGATAGCGCCCGGCACGCGCGCGCTCGGCGTCGCTCAACGCCGCATAGGCGGGCGACGCGAGCGGCACGCGCCAGTCGAAATCGATGCGCGCGACCTGCACGCCGGCACGCGACGCGGCAGGCGGCAGGTCGAGCAGGTGCACGCGCCATGCGCGCGACAGGTCGGCGGAAATCTCGGAATCGGGCGGAACGGACATCGGCACGCAGCAGGCAGTCGAATCAAACGTCCGATGTTAATCGATCGCGCCGGACGCGGATCGATGCGTCGCGACCGGGACCATCGACGGCGGCAGGTGGCGCGGCCGCCTCGTCGACGCGACGGCCTGGTTGCGGGTGCGATCAGCCTTGCGCGACGGCGCCCGGCACGCCGCTTCCCGCCAGCCGCGCGCGCTGCGCCGGATGGCGCGCGTGGACGTGGCCCGGCGCATCGGCCGGCAGCGCGCCGTGCTGAAGCCAGTACAGTGCGACGGGCCACAGCGTGTCGGTAAAGCGGCTGTGGAAGAACGCGAAGTGGCCGATCGCATCGACGCCGATGTCGCGCGGCGCGATCCGCAAATGCGTGACGTCGCTGCCCGTGTAGTAGCCGGCCAGCCGCTCGATC
The DNA here is from genome assembly GCF_046534765.1 of Burkholderia sp. SIMBA_062. Lineage (NCBI taxonomy): Bacteria > Pseudomonadati > Pseudomonadota > Betaproteobacteria > Burkholderiales > Burkholderiaceae > Burkholderia > Burkholderia sp. SIMBA_062. The sequence continues at coordinate 34,350 of NZ_JAWRYD010000033.1, read as the reverse complement.
GCGTCGACCGTGCCGAAGCCGTCGTCTTCGAGGCCGATCGCGAGCATCGGCGCCGCGAGCCGCGCGAAGCGGGCCGGCAACGCGGCGCGGCTCGCCGCGGTTTCGGCGAGCGGGCCGTGCGTGTAGGCATCCTCGAAGCGCGGTTGCGCGCGCACCCACGACAGCGCGACGCCGCGCGGCGTGTCTTCCATCCAGCCGAGCCGTTTCGCGGGCACATAGCCGAACATGGCCGCGAGCGCCGGCATCGCCACGTGCCACTTCAACCACATGCGCCGCCGCTCTTGCGGCCGATAGTCGCGCCAGTACGCATACTGCGCGCCGACGGTCACCACATGGCGCACGCACGCGTTCGACGCCGCGAGCCCGAGCACGCAGCCGCCGATGCTGTGCGCGACGACGTCGAGCGGCTGGCCCGCAAATGCGTCGCGCGCGTACTGCAGCGCGGCCTCGCAATCGAGCCGCCCCCAGTCGAGCCAGTTCGCGCGCAGCTTCGCGAGCCGCGCGGGGCGCGATCCGCCGATCCCGCGATAGTCGTAGACGAGCACGTCGCGCCCCTGCGCGAACAGCCACGCCGCGAAGCGGAAGTAATAGTCGCAGCGCACCGACGTCGCGCAATTGACGACCGTCACGGGCCGCCCGGCGGCGGCGCCGCCGCCGCCGCGATGGCGCCACACGTAGCCGCGCAACGCGTAGCCATCGGCCGCGGTCAACGTCACGGGCTGCGGCGGCAATGCGTCCGCTGCTTGCTCGGGCGCGTACTCGGCCGCTTGCTCTGCCGCGCGAGCCGTCCCGCCTGCTTCGTTCGAAATCGTCATCCTGTCTCCTGTGCGGCACGTGCGCACCTGCACGCAGCCGGGCCCGGCGACGCGCGCCCCCGTGCTCGCGTTCGTCGCGTGGTGCGGCGCCACCTACTTCGATTCGGGCATCGCGCTCGCGCTCGTCGTGCACGCGGCGTTCTGCAACTGACGCGGCAAGTTACACCGCGCGCGGATGGCCGGCGGCGCTCGGCTTCGGCAACGTGGCCAGCGCATCGAGCGCACGACGGCGCGCGCCGCCGTGATCGACGATCGGCGCCGGATAGTCGAGCCCGAGCCGCACGCCGGCCGCCGCCAGCTGCGCCGCGGACGCCTCCCATGGCGCATGGATCGCCGCCGCGTCGAGGCCCGCGAGTTCCGGCACCCAGCGGCGCACGTACGCGCCCTGCGGGTCGAACTTCCGGCCCTGCGTCACCGGATTGAAGATGCGGAAATACGGCGCGGCGTCGGCCCCGCAGCCGGCCACCCATTGCCAGTTCGCCGGGTTGTTCGCGGCGTCCGCATCGACGAGCGTGTCGTGGAACCAGCGCTCGCCCGCCCGCCAGTCGATCAGCAGATGCTTGACGAGGAACGACGCGACGACCATCCGCACGCGGTTGTGCATCCAGCCGGTCGTCCACAGCTCGCGCATTCCCGCATCGACGAGCGGATAGCCGGTCAGCCCGCGCTGCCACGCGCGCAGCGCAGCGGGATCGTCGCGCCACGGCATCGCGTCGAACTGCGCGCGGAAGTTGTCGGTCGCGAGGGCCGGGAAGTGATACAGCAGCACGTGGCTGAATTCGCGCCAGCCGAGCTCGCTCAGGAATTTCTCGGCACCGGCCGCGCACGCCGCGCCGCCCGCCTGTGCCACACCCTGCACCGCATGCCACACCTGTCGCGGCGACACGTTGCCGAAGCGCAGAAATGGCGACAGCCGGCTCGTCGCGGGCTCGCCGGGTCGATCGCGTGTGTCGGCGTAGCCGGCCAGCGACGCGTGCACGAACGCGTCGAGCCGCGCGTGCGCGCCGGCTTCGTCGGGTGCCGGCCACGCGTCGCGCAGACCGCCCGCCCAGTCCGGCGCCGGCGGGCGCAACGCGAGTGTGTCGAGCGCCAGCGCGCGTTCGCGCACACCGGCCGGCCACGGATGAAACGCGATCCGCTCCGGTGCGGGCAGCGGCGCCGCCACCGTGCGATCGCGCCGCACCGCGCGCCAGTATGCGGTGAACACCTGGAACGGCGTACCGGCGCCTGTCATCACTTCCCACGGTTCGTTCAGTAGGCTGCCGTTGCTGCTCTCGACTTCGAGGCCATGCGCCTTCAGCGACGATTTCAACGCCGCATCGGCGTCGCGCTGCGGCTGCGCATAGCGGCGGTTCCAGTACACGGCCGCCCCGCCCGTGTCGTGCACGACGCGCTCGATCTCGCGCCGCGCATCGCCGCGCAACAGCAGCAGGCGTCCGCCATGACGCGCGAGCGCCGCGTCGAGTGCGGCGAGCGAGCCGTGCAGCCACCAGCGCGCCGCGCCGCCGAGCGCACGGCCCGCCCCCTCGCCCGTATCGTCGACATACACGCACACGAGCGGCCGGCCCGACGCGACTGCGCGCGTCAGCGCGGGCTGGTCGGTCACGCGCAGATCGTCGCGGAACCACACGACGGCGGGAGCAACGGACGACTTGGCTGACACGGGCACCTCGCGGCAGGAAACTGAAAAGTGACCCGTATTGTCGCGGCAGGCTCGCGCGATGTCGATGCTCGCCACGCAAGCGGCGCCGCGCATCGCGCACCGACGCCGGATCGCCGGCCTGGTGAAACGCCTTGGTCCATTCCGACGATTGTTCGTCGCACGCGCCGGCCTACGCTCGATGTCGGGTTCGCCGCGATGCGCGGCACGCGCCGGCCGCACACCGGCCACGCGCATCGCGCGACGCCCGTGCCCTGCCCGCCGGCGCCCGCGCGGACCGGTCCGTCCGTCGCGGCGCGCCGCAGGCGCCGGGGGTCAGTCCAGACGGAACGCCGCTTCGAATCGCTCGGCGAACGCGTCGAACTCGGCTTCCGGCAGATGATTGATGCCGCCCGCGCACTTGCGCCCGCCGCCCGTGGGAAAACCCCGGCAGAACTCGTCGGCACCGAGCGACCTGCCGTCGGGCACGCGCACGCTGACCACGAGCCCGCCCTGCGCACGCGGCGACAGCACCGCGAGCGCCGCATGCGGCGCATTGCGCATCCGCTCGTTCGCGAGCATCCCCGAAACGCGCCGCGCCCACGGATGATCCGGCATCCTGATCAGCGTCGCGCCCGGCACGTCGCGCAGCGGCACGAGCGCGCATGCCCGCGCCATGTCGTCGCGATAGCCGTCGCGCAGCGCGGCGAACACCGGCGTGCCGCGCACGAAGTCGAGCGGATCGGCGCACGGCAGCATCGCATCGGCCAGCACCGCCGGATCGAAATGCAGGTCGCCGACGCAGTCGCCGTATGCGTTGTAGTTCAGGTAGCGCCCGAGCTCGGCCAGCGTGCAGCGTTCAGCTTCGTCGATTCCGTATTCGCGGGCGAGCGCGTCGCCGAGCGCCGGCAGTTCGTCGCCGAATGCCGCGACAATCGCCCAGCGCACGTGCCGGCCGCCGAGATAGCGGTTCACGAGCGCGCTCGTGCAGATGTCGGCGGCCGTGTCGATATACGCATCGAAACGCGGATCGCCGGGCAGCGCGCCCGCGAAGTGATGATCGAAGTAGCGAACCGCCGCGCCGTCGCGCAACAGCCGCGCGCATGCGTCGCGGTTCTGGTCGTGCGACACGTCGAGCACGGTCACGCGATCGCCGGCCCGCGCGTCGATTCGCTCGAGCAGCTTGATGTCGCGCTTCACGCCGGTCACGAGCGTGCCGCCCGCGCCCTCCGCGAGCCGCAGCTGTTGCAGCGCGCAGAGGCCGTCCGCGTCGCCGTTGAACGCGAAGAAATGCCGCGCCTGTCGAGTTTCCTGCATGATTCGCCGCTCCGTCCTCAGGGCATGAAATCGCCGCCGTTCGCATCCGGCGTCGCGCCGGTCACCGCGTTCGCGTAATCCGACGCAAGGAACGGCGCCGCGCGCGCAGTCGTCGTCGTCGGCAGCTTCGCGAGCGCGAGGTTCGACGCGACCGGCGCGATGATCTCCTCCTCCGTCATCCCGCATTCGGCTGCCGCCTGCCGGAAATACGCCTGCGGCGGCACGCCCCACATCCACCCCATGTGGATGCTGTTCGCGCGGATCCCGTGCACGGCGAGCTCGCGCGCCAGGTATTTTGCCGCAATCGCGAGCGCGTCCTTCGATACAGCGTAGCCCGATTCGCCTGCAAATGGCTTGCGAGTCGCGATCGTGTTGATCATCACGATCGCGCCGCGCTTCTGCCGCTTCATGTGCGGCACGATTTCCTGCGTGAGCGTCATCGTGCCGAATATGTTCGTGTCGAACACCGCGCGCCAGCCGTCGAGATGGGCGTCCTCGACCGCCTGCGGAAACGTGCCGTGCACGAACGCGCTGTTCACGAGCGCGTCGATCCGGCCGAAGCGCTCGATCGCCTGCGTCGCCAGATGCCGGCATTGCGCGCGCTCGGCGATGTCGGTGCGCACCCATGCGACGCCGGCGGCTATGAGCCGGTGTTGGCGATCCCATGTCATACGTCATCAGATGTGATTGAGCGCCGCGGCGCGCTCATGATATTCCCCAATATTTGGGCATATCCCGGGTAAACCCGCGACGTCACACCTCGAGCTACGGCGTACCATGTCATACGACGACATACTACTTAAATCACCATCCCGACGCCGACGCGGGCCGCCGCCCCGTTCGCCGCCCGACCGGAGACAACCCTTGACCTCACCCGCCCTGCCCGGCCGCGACCCGCTCGCGTCCGCCGTTTCGAAAGTGAAGTGGCACGTGCTGCCGCTCGTGCTGATCATGTTCATCGCGAACTACATCGACCGCGTGAACGTCGGCTTCGTCGACCGCCACCTCGAAGCGTCGATCGGTATCGGCGCGGCCGCGTACGGGCTCGGCGCCGGCCTATTCTTCGTCGGCTACGCGCTGTTCGAAGTGCCGTCGAACCTGCTGATGCAGCGCTACGGCGCGCGCATCTGGCTGGCGCGGATCATGGCGACGTGGGGCGTCGTCGCGGCCGCGATGGCGTTCGTGTGGAACGACACGTCGTTCTATGCGCTGCGCTTCCTGCTCGGCGCGGCCGAGGCCGGCTTCTTCCCCGGCGTCGTGCTGTACCTGTCGCAATGGCTGCCGCCGCAGGAACGCGGCAAGGCAATGGCGATCTTCCTCGGCGGTTCCGCGTTCGCGTCGGTACTGTCCGGGCCCGTCACCGGCGCGCTGCTGTCGATCCACGGCTTCGGCCTGCAGGGCTGGCAGTGGATGTTCCTGATCGAAGGGATGTTCTCGGTCGCGCTGTGCGGCGCGAGCTGGCTGCTGCTGAAATCGCACATCCGCGACGCGACGTGGCTCACCGCCGACGAACGCGCCGCGCTCCAGAACGCCCTTGATGAAGAGCGCGTGACGCGCGACGTGCGCTCGAAGGTCCACGTGTCGGCCACCACGCTGCTGCGCGACCCGCAGATCATGCTGTTCTGCTTCCTGTATTTCGCGATCCAGCTGACGATCTACGCGGCCACCTTCTGGCTGCCGACGATCATCCGCAAGATGGGCGGCCTCACCGACTTCCAGGTCGGCCTCTACAACACGATTCCGTGGATGATCGCGATCGGCGCGATGTACGGCTTCGCGGTGCTGTCCGCGAAGTGGAAGCATCCGCAGCGCTGGCTGTCGTTCGCGCTGGTGCTGGCCGCGTGCGGGCTGTTCGCGTCGACGTCGCACGATCCCGTCTGGTCGTTCGCGTCGATCTGCTTCGCCGCGCTCGGCTTCAAGGCCGCGTCGTCGCTGTTCTGGCCGATCCCGCAGGGCTACCTCGACACGCGCGTGGCCGCGGCCGTGATCGCGTTGATCAACTCGATCGGCAACCTCGGCGGCTTCGTCGCGCCGACGGCATTCGGCTATCTGAAGCAACATACGGGTTCGATCACGGGCGGCCTGTATGCGCTCGCGATCGCGTCCCTCGCCGCGGCGGTCGCCGCGCTGTTCGCGCGCACGCACCGGCGCAGCGATCCGCCGCGCGGCCTGCCGGCCGACGAGTCCTTCACGAACACCGCGATGCTCCGCCATGCCGAACACTGATCGCCTGACCGTCGTCGTCTCGAATGCCGTCGACGGCAACCTCGCCACGTTCTCGCTCACGTCCGACGGCGCGCTCGCGCCACTCGCCCGCTACCCGGCCGGCGACGCCGCGATGCCCGTCGCCGTGCAGCCCGATCGCGCGCGGCTGTATGTCGCGACGCGCGGCGAACAGCCGACGATCGTCGCGTTCCGCGTCGCGGCGGGCACCGGCGCGTTCGCCCGCATCGGCGCGACCGCGATCGACGCGAGCCTTGCGTACCTGTCGCTCGACCGCAGCGGCCGCTGGCTCCTCGGCGCGTCGTACGGCGGCAATTCGCTGAGCCTCTACGACGCCGCACGCATGCGCGACGGCGACGGTGCGCCGCTGCAGGTCGCGCACGGCATCGCGAACGCGCATGCCGTCGTCGTGTCGCCGGACAACCGCTTCGCGTATGTGAGTTCGCTCGGCTCGGACCGGATCTTCACGTTCGCGCTGGTCGAGGATGCCGGCGGCCTGCGTGCACTCGAACACGGCGAAACGCGCGTGCCGGGCGGCTTCGGGCCGCGTCACCTGCGCTTCGCGCGCGACGGCCGCGCGCTCGTCGCGGTCAGCGAATTCCAGGCGACGGTCGCGACCTTCGTCCGCGACGCCGACAGCGGCCGCCTCGGCGACGCGCAGGTCAGCGCGCGGCACGCGGCCGTCGCCGACCTCCCGCAAGGCCACGCGCGCCCGCCCGCGCCAACCGTGCCCGCCGTGTGGGCCGCCGATCTCCACCTCACGCCCGGCGAGCGCTTCGCGTATGTCAGCGAACGCACGTCGAGCCAGTTGCTCTGCTATCGCCGCGCCGCGGACGACAGCTTCGAACCCGCGCACGCGACGCTCACCGAAACGCAGCCACGCGGCTTCGCGATCGATCCGTCGGGACGCTGGCTCGTCGCGTGCGGCGAACAGTCGGAATACGTGTCGGTCTACGCGATCGCGCCGGACGACGGCACGCTGACGTTGCACGCGCGCGTGCCGGGTGGGCGCGGCGCGAACTGGGTTGCGATCGTCTGATGGGTCGAATGACGGATGGATCGACACCGTGCGCACGGCCGGCGTCGGCCGACAGCGGATCGCGCCGCCGGGCGCGCCGTCAGCGCCGCTCGCTCGGCGCGACGCCGGTCCAGCGCTTGAACGCGCGCGTGAAATTCGCGCGGTCGGTATAGCCGACCCGCGCCGCGATCTCGTCGACCGGCAGGCGCGTGCCCTCCAGCAACCGCAGCGCATCGCGCAGCCGGATCTCGTCGAGCAGCGCCGAATAGGTCGCGCCGAATTCCGCGAGCTTGCGTTTCAACGTACGCGCCGATACGTGCAGTTCGCGCGCGACGTCGTCCACCGACGGATAGCCGGCGTCACCGCAGATCAGCAGGTTGCGCACGCGCTCGACGATGCTTTCCGCATAGCCGAGCCGCGCGAGCTCGGCCTCGCATTGCTGGACGATCATCTGCGCGGTCGGCGCGTTCGCGGTGCCGATCGGCTCGTCCAGCAGCGCGGCGTCGCAGCGGATGCGGTTCGCGCTCGCGTCGAAATGACAGCGCGGCAGCCGCGCGCGATAGCGCTCGAACCACGGCGGCTCCGGCCATTCGAAATGCAGCTCCGCACGCGACTGCAGCGTGCGCCCCGGCGCGGGATCGAGCAGCGAGTTGAACAGGATCGCCGTCTCGACCAAGAAGTTTTCCACCGCGAACTGGCGCAGCCGGCCGAGCGCAAACGCCTCGAGCACGTCGATGTCGACGATCCCGTCGAGCTGCGTGAGCCGCACCGAAAAGAACGGCACGCGGGTCGGCAGGTAGCGGATGCCGAGCGCGATCGCTTCGCCGAGCGTCGCGCAACTCATCAGCCCGAAGCCGATCAGCCCGGATTTCGTCAGGCTGCTGCGCAGGCCGATCTCGATCGCGATCGACGGATCGTTCGTCGCGTCGAGCAGGTTGAACACGATCGCCGCCTGCTGCAGCGGCGTGATGCGTGCATCAGGCTGCGCGAGCCGCTCGCGCGCGACGCCGGAGCCGGTGAGAATGCGCTCGCCCTCGATGCCGCGCTCCTCGGCGAGCATCAGCATGAACAGCGCATACGCGGACGATACCGTCGCCTTGTTCAACTGGCGCGCGGCATCCGGGACGGACAGGGCCATGCGGCGGACTCCGGTGCGGTTTCGGCGGATTGTAGCGTCGCTGGCCCGCAATGACACCACGGCGGCACTCTACCCGCGCGGGGCCGCATCGGGCGCCGTCGCGCCGCCAACGGTGGCCCGAAATGACACCATGATTGGCACCGACGGCCCTCGTGTGCGCGACCGGGTGCGCCTATGCTTGTCATATCGGCATTGCGCCCCACTCTTTCCGCAGGGATTCCGGTCGATGAGCCAACCCGCACGAACCGTCTTTCGACACGACGCCGACAAGGTCGCGTATGTCCGCCGCGAGGTGAACGCCGCGAGCGACGCGATCCGCGCGCGCTTTCCGCTGCTCGACAACCAGAACCTCGTTGGCGCGACCGTGATGGCCGTGTCGGTCAGCGCGATGCTCGCGATCGCGTGGCTGTATGCGCGCGGCGCAATCGCGTGGTACGTCGCGCTGCCGCTCGCCGCGTTCGTCACGTCGCTGATCCACGAACTCGAGCACGACCTGATCCACCTGATGTACTTCAAGAAGACGCCGTGGGCCTATCACCTGATGATGGCGCTCTGTTGGCTCACGCGGCCGGGCACGATCAACCCGTGGACGCGTCGGCGCATGCATCTGCATCACCACAAGGTATCGGGCGGCGAATCGGATCTCGAGGAATTCGGCATCACCAACGGTGAACGCTGGGGCGTGAAGCGGCTGCTGATGATCGCGGACGGGATGCTCGCCGTCGTGTTGCGACCGAATGCGATGCGCCGCAAGGTCAAGCAGTACGTCGCCGCGCAGTCGGCGCAGGATGCGTCCGAACGCGCGCAATTGCGCGTCGAGCAGGTGTCGTCCTATATGCCGATCGGTCACGCGTACTACGCGCTGTGGCACGCGTTCATCGTCTATCACGTCGGGCTGTTCGCGCTGCATGCGTTCGGCCATGCGATCACCGTGCCGGCCGTCGTCGAGCGTGGGATGCACACCGTCGATTTCCTTGCGGTCGTGTGGCTCGGGCCGAACTTCGTGCGCAGCTTCTGCATCAACTTCGTCAGCTCGAACATGCATTACTTCGGCGACATCGATTCGCGCAACGTGATCCAGCAGACGCAGGTGCTCAACCCGTGGTGGATGCTGCCGTTCCAGTTGTTCTGCTTCAACTTCGGCAGCACGCATGCGATCCATCACTTCGTGGTGCGCGATCCGTTCTACATCCGGCAGTTGACTGCACGCACCGCGCATGCGGCGCTGCGTGAAGTCGGCGTGCGGTTCAACGATGTCGGCACGTTCAGGCGGGCGAATCGCTGGGGCGCGTATCGTCCGACTCGCGGGATGCGCAGCGTGCAGCGGGTCGACGCGTAACGGCGGCGCGCGGCCGGCTGCCCGGCGCTCGCGTCAGTCCATCAGTCGCCGATCGGCGGCATCGGTCCGCGCCCGCGGATCCATGCCCAGTTCGCGAGTTCGGCCATTTCCTTGTCGCCGCGGCTGTCGCCGTAGGCGAACAGTTTCGCGGGCGCCCGATTTCCCCACCAGCCGCGCAGCCGCACGACCTTCTGCGGGCCCCAGCAGTTCTCGCCGTTCAGCCGCCCGGTGAACCTGCCGCGCTCGAATGCGAGGCGCGTCGCGAGCACCGTGTCGATGCCCGCTGTCTTCGCCCACTTCTCCAGATACAGCGACGGCGACGCGCTGACCAGCACGACTTCGTGCCCGCGCGCGCGATGCTCGCGCACCCGTTCCAGCATGTCCGGACGCACGAGGTTCGGCAGATAGCCGTCGACGAACCGGCGCGCGAGCGCATCGAGCGCGTCGTCGCCCATCGGGCCGAATGCAAACCACGCGAACTTCGCCTTCGCGTCGCCGCGCGACAGCAGGCCCGCTTTCATCGCGACGATCCACGGCAGCGCGCGTAGCCCGGCCCACGCGAAGCGCGGCGTGCCGACCGCGTAACGGACGAAATGGCGGAAGCTGTCGGTGGTCGTGATGGTGCCGTCGAAATCGAACGCGGCGACGATGCGGTCAGTCATGGGGAGGCGGGGAAGCGATGAGATGCCGGGGAAGATAGCAGACTCGGGGCCGGGTGCCGGTCATCCCGGGTCAGGTCGAACGCGGCGATGATCGCCGCGAGCTCGCGTACTGCGGCACGGACGCGCCGGCCATGGATACCGGATTTCCGGCAGCTTACAGCCGCTCGTCGAAGGGGGTGGCGGGAGGCCGCGGGAGTTTGCTATACTCTCGGTCTTCCGGAGAGATGGATGAGTGGTTTAAGTCGCACGCCTGGAAAGCGTGTATAGGTTAATCGCCTATCGGGGGTTCGAATCCCCCTCTCTCCGCCAGAATCAGTGCGAAAGCCCCGCAAGATCAATCGATTTGCGGGGCTTTTTTGCAAGATGCGACGTGACGTCAAAACGGGTCGGCGCCCTGCCGATGCTTTCGCGACCACCATGACAATGGTCCACTCGTCACAAAGTTGTCCGCTCCGGCCGTCGCGCATGCTTCGTCCTCGAAGCGCCTAGAGTCGCGCAGATTTGTACGTTCTAGTCCGGCTGCCTGACCTCGTCGGCCGACACACTCTCCATATACGTCCCCTGCATTCAATGGCGTCGCTCTGCCAGGCCCCTCGCGTACCTTCCTGCAATCGGGACGCCACGCCCCACCGCTACTGTCTCGATCGACAGCAATTCGCGTGTCAATTCGGCAAGTCCCCGGAATTTGATCGCTCTGTAGTTCTGGCGGTGTGCGAACTTCATTGCCTCGGGACATCCGCCCTCTCCGGCAATTCTTCGTAGCCTGATGAACATGAGGACATGTCCTAGCCGAATCGCCAATACATGGCGCGCTGCCAGAAAAAACAATGATTCGAGTTTTCATATCGCAGTCATTTTCAAATTGAAACCAGACGCATTTCGATAAGCGACGAAAATTCACAAAAAGACGCTATCGACAGCTTGGAGTAAACCTTCAAAGATCGTTACCGCAGAGTTATCGTTTCCGAACTGCCTTTGGTATGATCTTTCGCGCCATCGATCCAGACGCTCTGGCGAACCGTGATGCTCAGCTGAAATATCATTGAAATATGTTGTTATTTATTTGAAAGATTGGGTTGCAACGCTGACGCATGCCGGCGTTCGGATGCCCAGCGACGATCGAGCGCGTTTTTCATTGAACGGGGTGACCGCATGAGCGGGGAAGTATTGCTGAAGGCACTGCGTGGCGGACACGCGCAATTCGATCGCATCATCAAGCTCGACACGCCGCTTGGCGATGACTGGCTCGTACCGTTGTACGCCAAGATTCACGCGCGACTCGGACGCAACTTCGAGGTAGTCGTCGATGCTTCGTCTGTCTTGGGCGACAAAATCAAGCTTAATGCGCTGATGCTGCAGCCCGTCACGCTCTGGATTTGGCAGTCGGACTCTACCTATTTGCCCATCCACGGCTATGTGCAACGAGCGCGTCGTCTTGGAAACGATGGGGCTGTCTCCTACTTCCAGCTCGAATTCTCCTCCTGGCTGAGTTTTCTGAAACTCAGCAGCGATCGGCGCGATTGGCAGGAAGCAAGTGGCTGGCAGATTCTCACCGACGTATTCGACAAACATCCGCAGGCTTCTGGCAACTATGGACAGGAACTGCGCACGGCGATGCGCTCGTATTCGCACCGGGTGCAGTGGGAGACCGACTGGAATTTCGTGCACCGGAGTCTGGAGGAAGTCGGCGTGTTCCCGCGCTTCGATTTCGCAAAGGACGGCAAATCGCACACGGTCGTCATGATGGACGACCTGTATTTCGGGCCATCGCTGCCGAATTCGGAGATGAAGTTCAGCCATGCAGGTACCGACGAGGATTTCGACGGACTCACCCAGTTAAGCGAACAGCAGGACGCACAAAGCGCGACGCTGACGCTCGGCACCGCCGACTACAAGCGTCCGGACCTCGACAAACAGGTCAGTACGCCGGCGGCAGACCTGGAGGATTTACCCGGCCAAGGTGAAGACTATCTCTATACCGGCTCACAGACCTGGGCGAAATCCGACATCGGGCAACAGCAGGCCCGCATCCGTACCGAGGAATGGGCCTCGCGAGCAAAGCGCTATTTCGCGATCGGCAGCCCGCGCTATGCACTACCCGGCTACTGGTTCAAGGTGTCGGGACATCCGGTTCTCGATGCCCTGCCGGCGGAAGAGCGCGAATTGTCGATCATCGCGAGCGACTGGCTGATTCAAAACAATCTGCCGGGCCTGGATGCGCTGACGCGGTTTCCACGCAGCCTGCGCAGCGAGATCGAACAGGTCCAGGCGGCTGGGACTGGTGCGACCGTGAGTCACCGCGATGGCGGCGTCGGATTTTTCCACGTCGAGATCGAGGCGCAACGCCGCAAGACTCCGTTCCGCAGCCCGTTTGAGCATCAGAAGCCGGAGACGCATCTGCAGACGGCAATCGTCGTGACTGACAGCGACGAAGAAATCCTTACGGACGACGGCAACCGTGTGCGGGTCCGGACATCGAACAGCCGGAACGACCGCAATACGAAGTCGACGTCATGGATCCGTGCGGCAATGCCGGACGCCGGCGCGAAGCGTGGCGGCTACTTCCCGTTACGCAAAGACGACCAAGTGCTCCTGGGATTCGTGAATGGCGACTGCGACCGGCCGGTGATCATCTCGAGACTGCATGGTGGCGCGACCATGCCGGTATGGCATACGCACGGTCTGCTGTCCGGATTTCGGTCCCGCGAATATGGTGGCGACGGCTTCAACCAGCTCGTCATGGATGACTCGAGCGGTCAGAATCGGGTTCACCTTTACTCGTCGAGCTACAGTTCTCATCTGCATTTGGGCTACCTGATCGAGCAGAGCGACAATACGCGGGGCTCGTTTCTCGGCAGCGGGTTCGACCTGAAATCCGGCGCGTATGGCGCAGTACGCGCCGAGCAGGGCCTGTATGTGTCGACGCAGCCGGCCACTGCGCAGCCGTTGAACGTAACGGCCGCGACCGAGCCGCTCGCCGGAGCGGAAGCCGTGCTCGAAACCGCGTCGAAAGCGAGCGAAACGAACCGTGCCGAAAGCCTCCAAGACGGGCAGGCGGCGCTGAAGTCGTTCACCGACGCAACGCAGCGCACGGTCGCAGGCTCGACCAGCGGCGGCCGTACGGCTGGTGGCGGCACAGGCAATGCGAACGGCTTTTCGAAGCCAGTGATGCTGCTGTCGAGCCCCGAAGGCATCGCTGCGTCGACGCAGCAATCGGTGCACGTCACGGCGAACCAGCATACGAACATGGTGGCCGGCAAGAACGTCAACCTGGCGGCCGGCAAGTCGTTGTTGGCAAGTGTGCTCGACAAGATCAGCCTGTTTGCTCAGAACCTGGGGATTAAGATTTTCGCGGAAAAGGGACCGGTGGACATTCAAGCGCAAAGCGGCCCGGCTTCCCTCGTTGGCCTACAGGACGTGAAGATCGAAAGCGCGGACGGGAGGTTGATTCTCACCGCCGCGAAGGAAGTGTGGATCGGCGCCGGTGGCTCGTACATCAGCATCAAGGGCGGTTTGATCGAGAACGTGACGACGGGACAGATTCTGGAAAAATGCGGGAATTGGGACAAGCCGAGCGGAGCGAGCGGGACGATTCGCGATCCGTTGCAGGCGACGCCGGTGTCGACCGACGGCGGGCGCGGCTCGTTGTTCTCTGGCTGATGTAGCGCGGGGCATTGTCCGAGCAGCAAGAAAAACGAGAAACGAGAGATTCCGAGAAACATGAGCAAAAGCCACCATCCCCCGAAGCACGCCGCACCGGCAAAGACGACGGATGTACCTAGCACCCCGGCGACCACACAGAACACATCTGCGACACCGCCTTACACACGGCTGCGGTGGGCCTTTCCTTTCACGCCGGTCGGGCAGGATGACCCAACTAATCCCATGACCTACATGAAGGCTCTGGCGGCCGCTGAAGACGGGTTCTATCCACTGGGCGCGAACGGCATGTGGCACGGCGGCATCCACTTCGACCAGAACACGGCTGCGCAGTTGAAGCAAGGCGACGGCATCCGCGCGATCGCCGATGGCGAAGTCGTCGCGTACCGGCTCGACAGCAAGTATCCGGAACAGGACTACCAGGACGGACGGCACGCGCTGTATTCGACGGGCTTCGTGCTCGTCCGCCATCGGCTGCAATTGCCGCCACCGCCACCGCCCCAGCCACCGAAGACGGATACAAGCAACAATTCGGCTACCTCATCCCCTTCAACTGCAACTGCGGCACCGACACCAGCGCCCGCAGCGGCAGCGGCAGCGAGTGCCAACAAGCCGGCACCAGGCGAAGTATTGACATTCTTCAGCCTGTACATGCACACGATGGATCACGACAGCTACCAAGCGGCGGCGGAACAAGCGAAAGTAGCCCAGGTCGATCCGTCGAAACTGAACATGAATCCGATGCCGTATTGGGAAGGCGACCGTTACTATCGGGTCGGCGACAAGGCCAAAGACCCGCAGGAAGTGCCGCGGCCAAAGGTATCCGTGCCAAGTAATCGCGATGTGCTTGGGGAGTTCATCGCAAGCGATTTCAAGAAGGTGCCAGAGCCGGTAGCAGATACGAAAGACACGACGCCACTCCCATCCCCTATCACTGGCCTCCGCATCCGCGATCTACCGAACGGGAAGATCATTGGCATCCTGCCGCGCGGAGCGGAATTGACTGTCGCTACTGACGACCAGACAAAAGCGAAACCGGGCTGGGTAAAGATCAATGTAATCAAGTCCGGCACACCGGCCAGCGCGGTCGTCGGTCAGCCGGTCTCGCAACATGCGCCGTACGGGTATGTGTACGAGAAAGAACTAGACCCGATCGTCGATCCCAAGCCGCTGAACACGGTCGTCGTGCTGAAGGAGCCGTATACGGTTAAGGCCGGCGATGTCATCGGTCAGCTCGGCCATTATCTGCGCTACCCGGACGCGAAGCTGCTGCCGCCGAAGCCGACCCGGCCGCTGCTGCACCTGGAAGTGTTCGCCGGCCCCGACCTCGAGGCTTTCATCAAAAAGAGTCGGGCTCGGGCGAAAGAACGCCCCCCGGAAAACACATTCCTGGAAATCTCGCCGGGAGCGCTGCTGATCACCAACTTGCCCGAGCCGGATCAGAAACTGCAACCCGGCACCAAGCTTGTAGCCCTCGCCGCCAGCGCAAAAGGCAAGTGGATCAAGGTGCAACCGAAAACGGCGGCGCCGGTACATGGCAGCCGCCACGCGAAGCCGGTTTTCAACGACTCCGGTACTCCTGTTTGGGTCGAAGGCAGCTTCGCCAACACGACGACTACCGCAATCGTGTCGGGCTGGAAGGATTTCCCGCTGAACTTCTCGAACGCGAAGGGGCCGGGCGCTGATTTCCGCGATGTATTCCGGCGAGTCGATTTGGAAAAGAACGGCGACGCGAACGTCGCGATCGACGACAAGAAGAGGCACTGGTACTACGTGACGATCGGCACGAAGGACGGTAGCTCGCGAGCCGGCTGGGTCTGCGAGCAAAATCCTCCACTGGTCCGCACGTGCGGAGCGTGGGACTGGCCGGGCTTCGAACTGGTCGACAACAGCAGCATCCAGCCTGTGGACATGCTCAGACGCTACATCCACGTCGCCGAGCAGTTTCTGGCCGATGAAGACAAGACCGAGTTTGAAACGAGTGCGGCAACGGTCAACGCAAGCCCCCTCATCTCGAAGCTCGAGAAGGCAATTGACGCGAACCACGACGGGAAGGTGACAGCACAAGAGCTGAAGCACGCGCAGGAAACACAGTGGTCGGCAGAAGCCCTCTCCCATCTCGTCGTACGCTGCGAAAGCGAATGGGGGGGCGGCCTGGGTAAGTGGGAAGCGTTGTCGCCGCTCATGAAGAAGCTGCTGTGGTTATGGAGGGCCGAGATTGAACGGATCGGAAAATTGCAGTGGTGGGAGCAGGTCGTCGAAAAAAAGGTGGATGGTTTCCCGAATGAGCCCACCCCATGGCATTTCCATCCGATTGGGTTGATCGGCAATTTCATTAATTCGGCAATTAGCGATAAAGCCCTCACCTTGACCGCGAAAGATGTGCTTGATTTGAAGAAAACACTGCAAACTGAATGGGTGCAGTTCGCTGGCGATATGCAGGCTAAAGGGATAATTGATACGATCCTGAATCGCGTAGCGTCTGGCCGCCTTGGGCCCGGCCAAGATCATTTCGGAAGTACTGTGTCGGCGGCAGTCAATCAGTACAATCAATTTTCCGACGTCAATGGACCTATCGCAAGAAAGCAGCATCATCGATCAACAGTCGAACAAATCCCTGTCAGCGAAATTAGCCAGAGAGTCAATGATCTGGTGGATTCTTATTTGCGTGATCGAGAGAACGGGGAACCTTCTTCTGTTGGTACCAATCTAAATTACGCAAACCCAAATTATTCAGACGCAGTCAACCTGCCGTGGATCAATGCATTGTCGGGACCGCGTTATGGAAAAGGGACCGCAATGCACTATCACGGGACCACACCAGGACTGGAGCCATATCGCCCCGAGCCATATCCTATTGTGTTGATTGGAGGGAGCGAGTAACGTCAACCATGAAATTCGAAACGATAATTTATGTTGCCCTGCAAATATTGAGATTGACGCAATGAAAAAGACATTAGTGGCAGTTTTATCATTATTGCTTTTGTTTTCGACACATCTGGCGTCGGCCGAATCCATTTATGGAAAAAAAGTAATACTGGGTCACTCTTACATTTGTCATTTTGGAAAATACGGGATTGTTACGATTGACACTCGCGATCCCGGGGCATCAATAACCATTGGCAGCATTCGCCACCCTGCAAAGGATGGCAGCTATTTCTATCAAACCGATGATGGAAAGATTGCAATTGCATTTAATCCGAAAATGACTTCTTGGACGTATCTGAGCGAGGAAGATCCGGATGGAATCACCGACTCTCATTGCAAGGTTCGCGCCAACAAGAAATGAGAGCGATATAGACGACGCGCCACGTCAAACGTAGCTTCTTCGACCGGAGGGTTTTTCTTATTTCGCGACCTAGATTTGCTGGGAATCGTACTTCTGCATGAGCGAGACTTCGCCTGAGTATGATGAACTCTGCATTCCATTGACGGAATGCCAACGGTTGGACCTGTTTGATCCTGAGGCCCGATGCCGCCTCACTCCTTCGTCTCAGTTTCAAGTGCAACACCTTGCCTGAGTCAAGGTGTTGCACTTGAAACTAGAGACTAAGGGGGCTGCTCCACGGATCGAAAGAAAGTGTTCGTCGTAGTTTCGTCGGCGCGCGTAGGCATGGAGTTCAAGGCCAAGTATATCGTTCACTACAATGAAAATTACGCACGATGGTTTTCAACCGACGTAAATGCACAGGCCGTTTACACAAAAACACTCGAGTCCATAACACCTCGAATCGCAAATTCATTTCAGTGACCCGACATGAGAATCGTTGATAAAATCGTAACACTCGCCCTCCTTCTGACGATTTCATGCGGAGCCTATGCATCAGCTGACATCTGCAGAAGCGAATTGAGGGAGTTAGTCGTGCCTCCGCTTGAGCACGTTGCAATGAGCAAGAAAGATATCCAAGCTGATATTGAAGACGTGTCTGATGGGGTCTATAGCGTCAGGCTGTATGTCGCAGCGGATAGCCCCGACAATCTTGACAAACAAGTATCCATCGGTTGGGTGAATTTGGATACAAATTCGATGAAGGCGTTGGATATAACACGAGACCCCGAACATCCAGACGTTCTAAAGGTGAACGAGGCAAAATACCAAAAATTCATTTCGGATTGTATTCACAAACCATCGAAGGCAGCTTCGAACTGCGACGAACTCAACAAGCATGCCACGAAGCTTGCTATTGACATACCTCAATCGGAAAGCGGGATGGCAGTTGTTGGAAGCGGTCGCCTTCAGTTCTATTCAGCACCAGATTACGCGTGCAAAACGCCAGGAGTTTTTATTTTGACTGGGGAATCTGTCAATGCGTACACTAGCTATCATGGATTCACCTTTGTCGCTTACCAAAATTCGAAGAAAACCATCCCCGTTCGCGGCTGGGTAAGAAGTAACCGACTGCGATCCAACAGTCTGGACACTGCTCCGCGGCAACCCGCTGTTGGCGAAACCACCAAATGATGAATCTCATCCGCATCGGGGACGACACCGACCACGGCGGCAAGGTAGAAACCGCCTCCACGACCATGCGTTTCGACGGCCGCTATGTCGCCCGCAAGGGCGATCGCGTGTCGTGCCCACAACATCCCGACGTGTCGCCTAACCTCATCGAGGAAGGCGATCCATCGATGACGGATGACGGAATACCGATCGCACGGCACGGCCATCGCGCGACGTGTGGCTGCCATCTGATTTCGAGTCTCCTCTAACTGACACTGTTGCTCGATCGATGTAAAGCGATCATCACCGCATCTCCGCGTTGCTTGTCTTCGGTCACAGACGAAAGCGTGAAGCCGCTTGATTCTCTCGAAATCAAGCGGCTTTTCTGTTGATGCGACGACACACTCGCCCCTCACGGATGCCGAATATAATCCACCAACGCCCTTGTATATTCATCCGGCTGCCGATCGAGCAAACTGACCACGATCGCCACCACAAACCCCGCCGGCACCCCGAACACGCCTGAACTGATCGGCTCGATCCCGAACCACGTCCGCCCCGCAAATCCTGTCAACTGCGTGAAATAGGGGTACGTCGACACGATGTAGTACACGCACACCGCAAGCCCCGTCACCATTCCGGCGATCGCACCGCGCGTTGTCGTGCGTTTCCAGAACACTCCCAGCACGAGCACCGGAAAGAAACTGGACGCCGCGAGCGAAAACGCCGCACCGACGAGAAACAGAATCTTCCCCGTATTGAGCGACGCGACATACGACGCGAACAGCGCGACGCCGAGCAGCAGCACCTTCGAGACGGTCACGCGCCGCTGGCTCGATGCGTCGGGCGCGACCATGCAGTAATAGACGTCGTGCGACAACGCATTCGCGATCGTCAGCAGCAATCCGTCGGCAGTCGACAGCGCCGCGGCCAGCGCACCGGCCGCGATCAACCCCGACACGACATACGGCAGCCCCGCGATCTCCGGCGCGGCCAGCACGACCATGTCCGGTTGCATCTGGATTTCCGACCAGTGGACGATGCCGTCGCGAATCACCTCGACGACGCTGATCAGGTCCGGTTCGAAGTGATGCCACTGCGTGACCCACGCGGGCAGCTCGGCGATCGGCCGCCCGACGAGGCTGGTGAGAATTTCGTACTTGATCATCACCGCGAGCACCGGCACGCTCAGGTAGAACAGCGCGATGAAGAACAACGTCCAGCCGACCGAGCGCCGCGCGGACGCCACCGACGTCGTCGTGTTGTAGCGCGTGAGGATGTGCGGCAGGCTCGCGGTGCCGAGCGACAGGCACAGCAGCAGCGCAAGAAAATTCCGCTCGCGCGGCTTGCGCTCGTCGTCGCTCGCGGCAGGAAACGGCTCGTGCATCGGCACGGGCGGCTCGGCGCGTGCCAGCAGGTCGTCGCGCGCCTGGGTCCAGATCACGCGCGCGCCCGTCGGGTCGCGCGGGAAGTCGGCCAGCTCGCGCTCGCGCTGATTGATCTCGCGCAGCGGCCCGTTGTGGCGCCGCAGGTCCGCAAGCTGGTCGACGAGTTGCCGGCGTGCGTCCGCATACGATCCGGGCAAGCGATCGAGCTGCGCCTGGACGAGCGCGGCCTGCCGGCGATACGCATCGCGCACCTGCTGCTCCTCGGCCGCGTCGCGCACCTGCGCCTCGCGCGCCGCCACACGCTCCATCAGCTTGCCGTAATTGAACTGCGGCACCGGCCCGAGCCCGTTCTTCATCGCGATCAGCGACACGGGGATCAGGATCGCGCTGATCAGGATGATGTACTGCGCGACCTGCGTCCACGTGACCGCGCGCATGCCGCCGAGAAACGAGCACACGAGAATGCCCGCGAGCCCGCAGAAGATGCCGATCGCGAAGTCGACGCCAATGAAGCGCGTGGCGATCAGCCCGATCCCCTGGATCTGCGCGACCAGATAAACGAACGAGCACAGGATCGCCGCACCGGCCGCAAGCGCGCGCACGGCCGTACTCGAAAAGCGCGTGCCGAGAAAATCGGGAATCGTGTAGCGCGCGAGCTTGCGCACGTACGGCGCGAGCAGGAACGCGACGAGGCAGAACCCGCCCGTCCACCCCATCACGTAGGCGAGCGCATCGTAGCCGGTTGCGTAAAGCGAGCCGGCCAGACCGATGAACGACGCCGCCGACAGCCAGTCGGCCGCGGTCGCCATCCCGTTGAACGCGGACGGCACGCGCCGCCCGGCCACGTAGTATTCGACGAGATCGGACGTGCGCGACAGCAGCCCGATCACCGCATACACCGCGATCGGCACGAACAGGAATACGTAGCCAATCCAGACGCCGGAGCCGGCCGCGCGCTCGATCCGCCACAGCAGCAGCACGAAGCCCAGAAAGCCGAGCGTGTAGAGCGCGTACGCGCGAATCAGTCGATGCGTCAGCATGGCTCAGCGGGCATGGTGCGAATTGCCCGCGTGCGCGGCATGCTCGTCGTACGCACGCCGCAACGCGCGGTCCGCGCGCTGCATCAGGCCGATGTAGACGACGATCAGCACCAGATACACGAGAATCGCGCCCTGCGCGCCGACATAGAACGGCAGGCTGAAACCGGCGAAGCGGATGCCCGCGAGCGCGGGCGCGAAGAACGGCACGACGAACGACACCGTGAAACCGATCGCCATCAGCACCAGGATCAGCGCGACGTTGAAGCGCCAATAGCGCGCATGCGCGCGCGCGAGCGGCTCGGGAACGGGCGGCGGCGCGGCACGCGCCGGACGGGACGGAACGGTCATGCCGTTATTTAGCAAAAAGCCCCTGCGCGGACAATCGGGATTGCCGCGCGGGGGCTCGTGCGCACGACGCGCGCAACAGGTGCGATCAGCGCACTTCGGCGAGTTGATCGAGGATCGCCGGATTCTCGAGCGTGGACGTGTCCTGCGTGATCGCCTCGCCCTTCGCGAGCGAGCGCAGCAGGCGCCGCATGATCTTGCCCGAGCGCGTCTTCGGCAGGTTGTCGCCGAAGCGGATGTCCTTCGGCTTCGCGATCGGCCCGATCTGCTTGCCGACCCAGTCGCGCAATGTCTTCGCGAGCGCCGCCGCTTCCTCGCCTTCCGGACGCGAACGCTTGAGCACCACGAACGCGACCACCGCCTCGCCCGTCGTGTCGTCCGGACGGCCGACCACCGCCGCTTCCGCCACCAGCTCATGCGAGACCAGCGCCGACTCGATCTCCATCGTGCCGAGCCGGTGGCCCGACACGTTCAGCACGTCGTCGATGCGGCCCATGATCGTGAAGTAGCCGGTGTCCTTGTCGCGCACCGTGCCGTCGCCGGCCAGGTACAGCCGGCCGCCGAGCTCCTCCGGGTAGTAGCTCTTCCTGAACCGCTCCGGGTCGCCCCAGATCGTACGGATCATCGCCGGCCACGGCCGCTTGACGACCAGGATCCCGCCTTGCCCGTTCGGCACGTCCTGGCCGGTCTCGTCGACCACCGCGGCCATGATGCCCGGCAGCGGCAGCGTGCACGAACCCGGCACCGTCGGCGTCGCGCCCGGCAGCGGCGTGATCATGTGGCCGCCGGTTTCGGTCTGCCACCAGGTGTCGACGATCGGGCAGCGCTCCTGGCCGACGTGCTTGTGGTACCACATCCACGCTTCCGGATTGATCGGCTCGCCGACGGTGCCGATGATGCGCAGGCTCGACAGGTCGTAGCTCTTCGGGTGCACCTTGTCGTCGGCTTCGGCGGCCTTGATCAGCGAACGGATCGCGGTCGGCGCGGTGTAGAACACGGTGACCTTGTGATCGCCGATCATCTTCCAGAAGCGCCCGGCGTCCGGATAGGTCGGCACGCCCTCGAACACGACCTGCGTGCCGCCGCACGCGAGCGGGCCGTACGTGATGTACGTGTGGCCCGTGACCCAGCCGATGTCGGCGGTGCACCAGAACACGTCGGTGGGCTTCCAGTCGAAGGTCCACTTCATCGTCTGCGCGGCCCACAGCAGGTAGCCGCCGGTGCTGTGCTGCACGCCCTTCGGCTTGCCGGTCGAGCCCGACGTATACAGGATGAACAGCGGATGCTCGGCGCCGACCCACTCCGGCGCGCACGTATTGGACTCGGCGTCGGCGAGTTCGTGCATCCACAGGTCGCGCCCGGCGTGCCAGTCGAGCTTGCCGCCGGTGCGGCGATAGACGATCACGCTCTTCACCGCGTCGCAGCCGCCCATCGCGATCGCCTCGTCGGCGATGCTCTTGAGCGGCAGCGTCTTGCCGCCGCGCGCCTGTTCATCGGCGGTGATCAGCGCGACCGCGCCGACGTCGACGAGCCGCTCATTCAGCGATTTCGCGGAGAAGCCGCCGAACACGACCGAGTGCGTGGCGCCGATGCGTGCGCAGGCCTGCATCGCGACGATGCCTTCGATCGACATCGGCATGTAGATGACGACGCGGTCTCCCTTCGCGATCCCGCGTTTCTTCAGCGCATTCGCGAAGCGCGACACGCGGCCGAGGAGATCGGCGTAGGTGACGCGCGTGACGGTGCCGTCGTCGGCCTCGAAGATCACCGCGACGCGCTCGCCGTTGCCGGCTTCGACGTGACGGTCGAGGCAGTTGTACGACGCGTTGAGTTCGCCGTCGTCGAACCACTTGTAGAACGGTGCGTCGCGCTCGTCGAGCACCTTCGTGAACGGCTTGTGCCACGACAGGCCCTCGCGGGCGAGACGCGCCCAGAAGCCCTCGTAATCGCGCTCGGCTTCGGCGGCCAGCGCCTGGTAGGCCGGCATGCCGGAAATGGTTGCCGCCTTCGCGAGCGCCGCGGGCGGCGCAAACTGACGGGTTTCGTGAAGAACCGATTCAATCGCAGACATCGACTACCCCTTGGTGAACATGAATCCTCTGCATGGCGGCGCGATCGTGCGCGCCGCGTGTCTTGGCCGGCGCATACGCGCGCCGCTGTCTCCCACCACCTGCACGCGCCCCGAAGGCCACGCACGATGCTGCGCCGCACCACGTCACGCGACGGTGATCGTACGGCCCGGCGATTTCCACGATAAGCGCTCGAACTTACCCGTCACTTACGCGGCCTCGCCGTTTCGCACGCCGCCGCGCTACCGTCGGCGCTTGTCCGTCAGCTTTACGCTGTGACAACTGCGACCCTACAATCGTAACTGAACTCGCCCCCCGGACTCCAGCTTGAATCGCTACGCCCTCTTTCTCATTCTGTCGATGCTGTTTGTCGGCAGCAACGTCGGTATCGGTAAATCCATCGTCGTCTTCGTCCCGGTCGCCATCCTCGCCACGCTGCGCTTCGTGATCGCGATCGCCGTACTGTGGCCGCTGTTCAGTCCGATGAAGATGCGGGCGGTCCGGCGCGCGGAATGGCTGAACCTGTTCCTGCAGGCGTTCTTCGGCACCTTCATGTTCACGCTGCTGATGCTCAACGGCGTGCAGCGCACGAGCGCGGTCGCGGCCGGCGTGATCACCAGCACGATCCCCGCCATCGTCGCACTGTTCGCTTGGCTGATCCTGCGTGAAAAACCGAACGGCCGTGCGCTCGTGTCGATCGCGCTCGCGATCGTCGGCGTCGTGACGATCAATCTCGCGAATGGCGGCGCGTCCGCGCACGGCGCCGGCGGCGCCTCGTCCGGCTCGCTGACCGGCAACCTGCTGATCCTCGGCGCCGTCTGCTGCGAATCGATCTACGTGATCCTGTCGCGCCGCCTCACACAGACGCTCGCGCCGATCGACATCTGCGCGTACACGCACCTGTTCGGCCTGTTCCTGATGCTGCCGCTCGGCGCGACGGCGCTGTGGCATTTCGATTACGCGAGCGTACCGGCCGGTACGTGGGCGCTCGTCGTCTGGTACGGGCTGTCGGCCAGCATCTTCTCGTTCTGGCTGTGGATGAAGGGCATCCGGCACGTGCCGGGCAGCCTCGCCGGCGTGTTCAGCGCGGTGCTGCCGCTCGCGGCCGCCGCGTACGGCATCGCGTTCCTCGGCGAACGCCCGACGCTCGCACACGGCCTCGCGCTCGCGTGCGTCGTCACCGGCATCGTGCTCGCCAGCCTGCGCGTGAAACGCGCGCCGGCCGCCGCCTCCTGATCCGTCCCCGGCTCTCCCGGCGCGTCGCTGCAGTCGCGCCGGCCAACGCGTTACAATAGCGCGCCTTTTCAAGATCACCCCCGATACCTGCGCACAGCGCCCGCACCCCCATCATGTCTGCCCCGCACTCGCCCGGCTCCGCCCGTCGTTCTCTGCGCCCCCTTCCCGCGCTGATCTTCATGAGCCGCTGGCTCCAGGTTCCGCTTTATCTGGGCCTGATCGTCGCGCAGGCCGTCTATGTATTCCTGTTCCTGAAGGAAGTCTGGCACCTGCTGTCGCACGCGAGCAGCCTCGACGAGGTCAGCGTGATGCTCGCGGTGCTCGGCCTGATCGACGTCGTGATGATCTCGAACCTGCTGATCATGGTGATCGTGGGCGGCTACGAAACGTTCGTGTCGCGCCTCGGCATCGAGGGCCATCCCGACGAGCCCGAATGGCTCGACCACGTGAACGCGGGCGTGCTGAAGGTGAAGCTGTCGATGGCGCTGATCAGCATTTCGTCGATTCACCTGCTGAAGACCTTCATCAACCCGGACCAGCACACGACGCACGCGATCATGTGGCAGGTGATCATCCACGTGTCGTTCCTCGTATCGGCGCTCGTGATGGCGTGGGTCGACCGCCTGACGACCCATACGCACCCGGCCCATTTCCACGAGACGCACGCGCCCGCCGTGGCCGCATCCCGCAAGCCGGCCGAAGCAGCCGTCAACGCATAAACGCATTCCCCACTGTCCCCACAGAGTCTCAGCCATGACCGTCATCAAACAGGAAGACCTGATCCAGAGCATCGCGGATTCGCTGCAGTACATCAGCTACTACCACCCGCTCGACTACATCCAGGCCCTCGGCCGCGCGTACGAGCTGGAAGAGAGCCCGGCCGCGAAGGACGCGATCGCGCAAATCCTCACGAACAGCCGCATGTGCGCGGAAGGCAAACGGCCGATCTGCCAGGACACCGGCATCGTCACGATCTTCGTGAAGGTCGGCATGGACGTGCGCTGGGACGGCGCGACGATGGGCCTCACCGACATGATCAACGAAGGCGTGCGCCGTGGTTACACGCACCCGGACAACGTGCTGCGCGCATCGATCGTCAACCCGCCGGAAGGCGCCCGCAAGAACACGAAGGACAACACGCCGGCCGTGATCCACTACGAGATCGTGCCGGGCGACAAGGTCGACGTGCAGGTCGCGGCGAAGGGCGGCGGCTCGGAGAACAAGTCGAAGTTCGTGATGCTGAACCCGTCGGATTCGATCGTCGACTGGGTGCTGAAGACGGTCCCGACGATGGGCGCCGGCTGGTGCCCGCCGGGCATGCTCGGGATCGGCATCGGCGGCACCGCTGAAAAGGCGATGCTGATGGCGAAGGAATCGCTGATGGAGCCGATCGACATTCAGGAAATCATCGCGCGCGGTCCGAAGGACTGGGTCGAGGAGCTGCGCGTCGAGCTGCACGAGAAAGTCAACGCGCTCGGCATCGGCGCGCAAGGCCTCGGCGGCCTCGCGACCGTGCTCGACGTGAAGATCATGGCCGCTCCGACGCACGCGGCGTCGAAGCCGGTCGCGCTGATCCCGAACTGCGCGGCCACGCGCCACGCGCACTTCGTGCTCGACGGCTCGGGTCCGGCCAAGCTCGAAGCGCCGTCGCTCGACGCCTGGCCGAAGGTCCAGTGGGAACCGAACACGGAAACCAGCAAGCGCGTCGACCTGAACACGCTGACGCCGGAAGAAGTCGCGAGCTGGGCGCCGGGCCAGACGCTGCTGCTGTCGGGCAAGATGCTCACGGGCCGCGACGCCGCGCACAAGCGCATCGCCGACATGCTCGCGAAGGGCGAGAAGCTGCCGGTCGACTTCACGAACCGCGTGATCTACTACGTCGGTCCGGTCGATCCGGTGCGTGACGAAGTGGTTGGCCCGGCAGGCCCGACGACGGCCACGCGGATGGACAAGTTCACCGAGACGATGCTCGCTCAGACGGGTCTGATCTCGATGGTCGGCAAGGCCGAACGCGGCCCGGTCGCGATCGACGCGATCAAGAAGCACAAGGCGGCCTACCTGATGGCGGTCGGCGGTGCGGCGTACCTCGTGTCGAAGGCGATCCGCGGCGCGAAGGTGCTCGCATTCGAAGATCTCGGCATGGAAGCGATCTACGAGTTCGACGTGCAGGACATGCCGGTGACGGTGGCCGTCGATTCGTCGGGCACGTCGGTGCACCAGACCGGTCCGAAGGAGTGGCAGGCGAAGATCGGCAAGATCCCGGTCGCAACCGCTTAAGCGCGATCGAACGAAAGGCCGGACGGGGAGTCCGGCCTTTTTACTTCCCATTCTCATTATCGCGCGCGGCCCGTTACGCAAGGCTGATTCTCATTACACGCAAAAGGCAGGCCCGACAAGGCTTCGAGGCTTGGCTTTTCTCGTTCGAGCGATTATCGTTCGGTTTCTGAAGCCCCACTGAACAAGGAATAGCCATGCAAGGCGACAAGAAAGTCATCGAATACCTGAACGCCCAACTGAAGAACGAACTCACGGCGATCAACCAGTACTTCCTGCATGCGCGCATGTACAAGCACTGGGGCCTCGACAAGCTCGGCAAACACGAATACGACGAATCGATCGGCGAAATGAAGCACGCCGACTGGCTGATCGAGCGCGTGTTCATGCTCGACGGCCTGCCGAACCTGCAGGACCTGCACAAGCTGCTCGTCGGCGAGGAAACCGAAGAGATCCTGAAGTGCGACCTGAAGCTCGAGCAGATCTCGCAGACCACGTGCAAGGAAGCGATCGCCTACTGCGAATCGGTGCGTGACTACGTGTCGCGCGAGATCTTCGAAAAGATTCTCGACGACACCGAAGAGCACATCGACTGGCTGGAAACGCAGATCGACCTGATCGGCAAGGTCGGCCTGCAGAACTACCAGCAGACGATGATGGGTTCGCCCGAGTAACGCCACCACGGCCACCACCGCCACGCTCGCCACCTCGCCGTTCGCATGACGATGACGCACCAGCCAGCCGCTTCCGGGGTCCGCCCCGCCGCCCCCGTCGGGATCTTCGATTCGGGGCTCGGCGGCCTGTCGGTACTGCGCGCCGTGCGCGCGCACCTGCCTGGCGAGTCGTTCGTCTACGTCGCCGATTCGCACCACGCGCCGTACGGGCCGCGCGACGAGGCGTTCATTACGGAACGCACGCTGGCCATCGGCGAGTGGCTCGCCCGCGAAGGGGCGAAAGCGCTCGTGATCGCGTGCAACACGGCGACGGCGCGAGCGATCGCGGCCATCCGCGAACGCCTGTCGATACCGCTCGTCGGTGTCGAACCGGGCATCAAACCGGCGGCCGCGCTGTCCACGACCGGCGTCGCGGGCGTCCTCGCGACGCAGTCGACGCTGAACAGCCCGCGCTTCCAGGCGCTGCTCGACCGCTACGGCGCCGGCCGCCGCTTCATCTGCCAGCCGGGCCACGGGCTCGTCGAAGCGATCGAGCGCGGCGACACGAATTCGCCCGCATTGCGCACATTGCTCGAGCGTTATCTGCAACCGATGCTCGACGACGGTGCCGATACGCTGGTGCTCGGCTGCACGCACTATCCATTTTTCACAGAAACGATTCGTGACCTTGTTGGCGACCGCCTGACGATCGTCGACACGAGCGATGCCATCGCGCGCCAGCTCGCGCGGGTGCTCGACGAACGCGGCCTGCGCGCGCCGGCCGGCACGCGTGCCGCGCCGCCGCGCTTTTGCTCGACGAGCGACGGCCTGCAACTGCGCGCCCTCGCCTCGACGCTGCTCGGCCTCGACGCGCCGGTCGAATCCGTCACCATTTCCTCGCCGAACGCGCCCGCCTGCGCGATCGCCTGACGTCGCGCCGGCACACTGCCGGCACGCCGCTCCTGCCGCCCCGCCGTTTCGAGGGTCTGATGGCCTTAAAAAAAGCCGAGCCCAGGCTTGTCAACACCCGCAAATTTAATGATAATAATTCGCATTACCGTTAGCTATCGCAACTCATCATGATCGTCTGCGTGTGCAAGTCTGTTTCGGATCGCAAGATTCGCGCGTCCCTCGCCGAGGGCGTGGGTTCCTTCGATGAACTCCAGTTCGAGCTCGGCGTGGCCACGTGCTGCGGCAAGTGCGAGGAGTCCGTACGCGACCTCATGGCCGAGCAAGGCGTCTGCGCGAGCCGGTGCGGCGTCGAGCATCACGCTCACCCGATCCCGGTCACGTTCTACGACCGCAAGGCTGCCTGAGCGGCGCCGAGCGTGCGCATGCGGCCCCGGCCGCGTTTTATGTCCGACCGTCAGCAAGCCATTTTCCGCGCGAGCCAGCGGCTTACCTGCCAAGGAGCCTGTCATGGAATTGCTGATCGGATTTGTGACCACCGTTTGCATCTCGCTGCTGATCTTCCGCAAGTAGTGCCGATTCACCCGCCGCGCCCCGGGTGCGACGTCGTTCTTTCAAGCTAACATGCAGGCTTCGCAATCCGCTCCTGCCGGCGTCTTGCCGGTTGTTCCACGTATGAATCCCCGGGTCATCACCGTCGCGGTCGGTGTGCTTGCCGCACACGCGATCATGCTGGCGGCCGCGTGGCTCCATCGCAACGCGCCGCCGCCGAAATCGGTCGAAGCCCAGTCGATCACCGCGCAGCTCATCACGCCTGCGCCGATCGCCCAGCAGGTCGCTGCCGAATCGATCCCGCAGCCCGCACCGCCGAAGCCCACCCCGCGCGTCAAACCGAAGGTCGAGCCGAAGCCGGTGCAGAAGGCGGCGAAGCCGGCGCCTCAGCCCGTTGCACAATCGCCCGCCCCATCGCCAACGCCCGCGCCGGCGGCCGACCCGACGCCGGCGCCTGCCGCGCCCGCAGCTGCGGCGCCGGCCGCAACGCCCGGCCCGGCTCGCGAAACGATGCAGGTCAGCGCGCCCAAGAACGTGCCGACGCTTCAATGCAACTTCGTGAAACCCGACTACCCGTCGATGTCGCGTCGCCGCGGCGAATCGGGCACCGCCTATATTCGCTTCGTCGTCGGCGTGACCGGCAAGATCGAAAGCATCGATCTGGAGAAGAGCAGCGGTTATCCGCGCCTCGACGATGCCGCACGCGACGCGATGCGCTCGACCACCTGCCGTCCGTATATCGAGAACGGCCAGGCCATCCGCGCCGCCCGCACACAGCCCTACAACTTCGGGCTCACCGACTAACCTGCCTCATCCGGAAGATTCAAAGGAAACAAAAATGCAAAGCTACGGTATCGCGCACGTCTGGGCGCAAGGTGATTTCGTCACGCGGGCCATTGCGATCACGCTGCTCGTGATGTCGGTCCTGTCGTGGATCGTGATCATCGTCAAGGGCTGGAACGTGATTCGCCTGAACCGCCTGACGAAGAACGCGGAACAGGCGTTCTGGCATTCGGACGACTTCGACGACGGCATCAAGAAGCTCGGTCTCACCGCATCGACGCCGAGCGACAACCCGTTCCTCGCGCTCGCGCTGTCGGGCAAGGAAGCCGCCGATCACCACCATCAGACGCAGCCGCACCTGCACGACCGCATGGACGTGTCCGACTGGGTCACGCGCTGCCTGAAGGACACGATGGACGAAGGCATCTCGCGCATGCAGGCCGGCCTCGCGATTCTCGCGTCGATCGGCAGCACGGCGCCGTTCGTCGGCCTGTTCGGCACGGTCTGGGGCATCTACCACGCACTGCTCGTGATCGGCGCGACCGGCCAGACGTCGATCGACCAGGTCGCGGGCCCGGTCGGCGAATCACTGATCATGACGGCCTTCGGCCTGTTCGTCGCGATTCCCGCCGTGCTCGGCTACAACGCACTGACCCGCGCGAACAAGGGTGTCGCCAGCAAGCTGCGCCGCTTCGCACACGGTCTGCATGCCTACTTCGTGACGGGCGCGCGGCTCGCGTCGTCGTCGCCCCGCGACGGCCTGCGTCTCGCGACGCGCGCCAGCTGAGACGAGGTGACCCATGGCAATGAACACCGGCTTCAGCGATGACGACGACGATGGCGTGATGAGCGAGATCAACATGACGCCGCTCGTCGACGTCATGCTCGTACTCCTGATCATCTTCCTCGTGACGATCCCGGCGATGCAGCACGCGGTGAAGATCGACCTGCCGCACGCGAGCAGCCAGCCCGTCGACGAAAAGCCGCAAACGGTCGACGTCGCGATCCAGGGCAACGGCACGATCCTGTGGAACGACCAGACGGTCACGCGCGAGCAGTTGCAGGCACACATCGCGGAAGCGGCACAGCATCAGCCGCAACCGGAGTTGCACCTGCGCGCCGATCGCAAGGTTGCCTATGAGCGCGTGGCGGAAGTGATGTCGGATGCGCAGGCCGGCGGCCTGACGAAGCTCGGCTTCGTGACGGAGCCGAGCGCGAAGGCGAAGTAACGCACGCGCATTTCGCGCGCCGCCGTTCGCCGTCGCCGCCCGCGTCTCGCCGGCCACACCTCGCCGGCCGCACCTCGCCGGCCGCACCTCGCCGGCCGCACCTCGCCGGCCGCACCTCGCCGGCCGCACCCAAAGTAAAAGGCCTTCATCGCCAGATGAAGGCCTTTTTTCATGCGCACGCGGGCGCCTTCGGGCGGCGGGCTCTTCGGCGGTATCGGTTGCGCCTCGAGCAACGCAATGCGGCTACCGTGGTCTGCACGGACTGCGCGTTCTGCCCTATCTGGCTCGCAATATATGCGGCCACCTGATTCCGCTCAGAACTTCCTTCGCGAAATGGGATTTCAATATAGGCCCGCGCGCGGATGCATTCAAGGCCCCGGCGATTGAAACTTGCGATTGCCGGCGGCGCTTCAATGACAAAACAAATTTGCCACGACGCGCATCTTGCATTCAGGTGGACGAAGCATTGGCCGCCGCGGCTTCCTTCTTCTCGCGCTCGGGGCAGCTCGGCTGCTTGTAGTCGCCGTGATCGAGCTTCTCGACCAGATAGTCGACGAACGCACGGACCGCGGGCGGCATCCCCTGCCGCGACACGAACACCGCGTAGAGTTGCGGCACCGGCAGCGTCCAGCCCGGCATCACCGGCGACAACTGTCCGGCGCGCAATGCATTGCCGTACATCATCTCCGGCAGCGCCGCGATGCCGAGGCCGTCGAGCACGGCCTCGCGGATCGTCATCAGGTCGGCCGTCACCAGCCTCGGGTCGTGCTCGTGCAAGTGACGCGTGCCATCCGGCGCGATCAGGTTGAACACGTGCCGCCCGTCGACGCTCGGCGTATCGAGCGTCTCGAAGCGAGCCAGATCGTCCGGCACGAGCGGCGGCGCATTCTGGCTCAGCAGGCTCGGCGCGCCGACCAGCATCTGCTCGGTCCGCCACAATGGCCGCACGACGATGTTCGCGTTCTGCGGCGGTTCCGAGCGCACGCGCAACGCGACATCGACCGAATCCTCGAACAGATCGATCACGCGGTTCGTCACCCGGATGTGCACCTTCACCTCGGGATAGCGGTGCAGGAATTCGGGCAGGATGCGCGACAACATCGTCTGCGACAGCGTAACAGGGACACTCACGCGCACCGAGCCGCGCGGCGACGAGCGCAACTGCTGCACGGCGTTCATCGCGGCCTGGGCTTCGGCGAGCATCGCCTGGCAATGCTGGTAGAACAGCTCCCCCGCCTCGGTCAGTGCAAGCTTGCGCGTCGAACGCTGCAGCAGGCGCACGCCGAGCGCCGCCTCGAGTTCGGTCAGGCGCCGCGACAGGCGCGATTTCGAGATACCCAGCACGCGCTCCGCAGCCGAGAACCCGCCGTGTTCGACGACCTGCGAAAAGTACATGAGGTCATTCAGGTTGTGTGCATCGATGTTCATTTCATCGTTCCAATTTCAGAACAATCCATTGCGAACCGCCGCAAATCAGACCGCAAAACGCCCAATATAATAGCGCTATGTTTCAAAAATAGCGCTATTCCAATGATTTCGAGGGCTTCCGCATGACGACCGCTCGCTCGCTTGACCGCACGTACCCCGCGCTTCGCACGACCGAAGGCGGCGGCTTCGTGGTTCACCGCCCGTTCCCGACCCGGCTGCTGATGGATTTCGATCCGTTCCTGCTGCTCGATGAAATGGGCCCCGTCGACTATGCCCCCGGCGAAGCCAGGGGCGCGCCCGACCATCCGCATCGCGGCTTCGAGACCGTCACCTACGTGCTCGACGGGCACTTTCGCCATCGCGACTCGGCCGGCCATGCCGGCACGCTCGGGCCCGGCGACGTGCAATGGATGACGGCCGGCGCGGGCGTCGTGCACAGCGAAATGCCGGATCCCGAATTCGCGCAGGCGGGCGGGCGCTCGCACGGCTTCCAGCTGTGGGTGAACCTGCCGCGCCGCGACAAGCTGATCGCACCGCGCTACCAGGAAATCTCGGCCGACCGCATCCCGAGCGCCACGTCGCCGGACGGCCGTGCGCAGGTGCGCGTGATCGCCGGCGAAGCGTTCGGTGTGCGTGCCGCGATCGAGACGCGCACGCCGATCCTCTACCAGCATTTCATGCTGCAACCGGGCGCAACGGTCACGCAGCCGGTGCCGGCAGGTTATCGCGTGTTCGCCTACCCGCTCGACGGAGTGGGCCGCTACGGGCCCGACAGGCAACGCGTCGACGCTCGGCACATGGTCGTCTACGGTGACGATGGCGACGCGGTGACGTTCGAAGCCGGCGATACGCCGCTCGACCTGCTGCTGATCGGTGGCGTCCCACTCAACGAGCCGATCGTCCGCTATGGTCCGTTCGTGATGAATACCGAGGAAGAGATCCGCCAGGCCGTCGTCGACTACCAGACGGGCCGCATGGGCCGCATCGAAGCGTGACGTGCAATCGGGGCCGCAACTGCCGCGAAACGGCTTGTTTTGCGTCACAATAACTTCTTGATCCATGTGGCTGCCCGCCACCAGAAGGAATCCGTCCCCTTGAACTTCGAACATCTGATCCAGATCAACTCCGACGATCCGGCCGTGCCGTCCCTTACCCGCGACCAGCTTTGGGAAGGCCTCGTGCTGCGCGCCGAACAGCCGCAGCTGTTCGTGATGGGTCTCGACAGCTGTGTCGTCCGCGAACGGACGGACACGACGCTCGAACGCGAGTTGCACTACGGGCATGCGATCGTGCGCGACCGCGTGACGTTCATCCCGAACCAGCAAGTGCGCTACGACATCCATGCGGCCGGCGGTGAAATCGGCGGCTCGCTGACGATGACGATCGAGGAGCGTGACGACCACGAGCTGTTTCTGCGTTTCGAATACCGCACGACGCTGACCGTCACGGACAACAGCGAGGAAGCGCGTCACACGCACGGTATCGTCAAGGAAGCGTATCGCACGTCCGACATCGACACGGTGCGCCTGATCCGCGAATACGCACAAGGGCGCCGAGACCCTGATCCGCTCCACTGACGTCGGCGGCGGCCTGCGGGCCGCCTCTTTGGCTCAAGCTATCGGGTTTGTTGCATCGATCGATAAAGAGTTTTTGTAAATGGGAATAGTTATCATTTAGAATTCATTCCATCGCATCGACTGTTACCGATCAACCGAATGACCGACACCACGCGCCCGACCACGCTGACCTTGCGCCGCACGACCGGCGCCGCAAGCGGCAACCGTCAGAAGACGGCAGCGGTCACGACGCCGGCGAAACCCGCCGGAAGCCGCGATGCCGGCACACGGACCCTCAGTAGCGATGCGCTGCTACAAGGTCATAGCCACATCAGCATCGCGCATAACGGAGAGACCTATCAGTTGCGGGCCACGCGGCTCGGCAAACTGATCCTGACGAAGTAACGACAGAGTATTGTGGGGACCACCTCCCTGAGAGGTGTTGGGCAGTAGCCAGCGTAACGGCTTGCACGCGAGATCTAGACCCCTTCGTGCAAATACACTCAAGCAGCCGTTGCAGCAAGCCAAGCCACTTTTTTGGTTCTCGCACAAGGCAGAAAAAAAGGTTCTTCACGGATTACCGGGATAGGCGGCCTTGATCTTGAGGAAGAAGTAAGCGCTGTCGCGGTAGCCGTA
>NZ_JAWRYD010000705.1:0-229 GCF_046534765.1 Burkholderia sp. SIMBA_062 | reverse complement strand
CCATCACGACCGGCATCGGGCGCAGGCGCATGAGCTTCTCGAGGAAGTCGAGACCGTCCATGCGCGGCATGTCCACGTCGAGCGTGAGCACGTCGGGGTTGTGCTGCTTGATCAGCTCGCGCGCCACGAGCGGGTCGGGCGCGGTCGCGACGACGGTCATATCCGGCTGACTGTTGATGATCTCCGTCATCAGGCTGCGGATCAGCGCCGAATCGTCGACGCAGAGAAC
>NZ_JAWRYD010000704.1:0-229 GCF_046534765.1 Burkholderia sp. SIMBA_062 | reverse complement strand
CCCTCTGGTCATGAACCCATTCTGCTGACCGCGGAGGAACGTAATGCGGCTGATCTGGTGGCCAAGGCACTGGCTGTAACAAAGACGTTCTACGGGACGTTGAACAAAGCGCAGCGCGCTAGGCTGGACGCTTTGTATGGCACGCCCCGGGTGGGTGCCGATGCACTCATGAAGATCGTTCAGGGTGTCAAGGCGCAGGTCAGTGCCCACCTCACGGCGTGCTGTGGGC
>NZ_JAWRYD010000703.1:0-229 GCF_046534765.1 Burkholderia sp. SIMBA_062 | reverse complement strand
CCTCTAGCCGTGCTTGCAACTTACGGTCGGCATTGTAGACGCGATTGCCTTGAACCTGTGCCGTGACCCTGCGCGCGCACGCGCCGCCGCCGCGCCACGTACAATCCGTGCCACTGCGGCGGCCGGCACCCCGGCGCGCCGCTCATCGAACCCGAAAGCGAAATCCAGAATGACCGACACTTCCCGCGCTAACAAGGACCTCGTGCTGATCACCGGCGCGTCCGGCTTC
>NZ_JAWRYD010000702.1:0-229 GCF_046534765.1 Burkholderia sp. SIMBA_062 | reverse complement strand
ACGAACGACACCTTCTCGCCCCTGCGCACGCTGCTCGGTGGAGGAGGAGCACACCGCACCGCGCGGCGCACCCCACGCGCCCGCATGTATCGCGGCCGGAGCGTGCCTCGGCCCACCATGGCCACGCGCATCGGCGGTCCCACGCTCGGCGGACGCTGGTCGATCCTGCCGCTCGCCGAACAAGACACGACGGTGCGCGCCGCCGCCACGGCGGATTTCCTGCTCGAAC
>NZ_JAWRYD010000144.1:0-366 GCF_046534765.1 Burkholderia sp. SIMBA_062 | reverse complement strand
GGCGGGCGCCTCATTGAAAGTCACGGGCCTTTCAGGGCCACTTTGTCTAACGGTCCCTTACACCTTGAACAACCGATGCTTCAGAGGCACATACTCAGGTACATTTGAAGTACCTAACCTTACTGCTTGGCCAAGCCTTCCTGCAGGTGTCACACACACGCGGGGTGGCATTGATAACGGCTATAAGCAGATCAACTACTGACCCGTCAGCAGAATGCCGAAAGTGCGCTAGATGGCGCGCTTTCGGCAGTGCTCTATTGGTTTAATGACATTGCGGCCTCTCTCAACAACTGACTCAACACTGCCCGCAATTTCCCCGGTTTGACCGGTTTGTTCAGCAGCGGTGCACCCAATTTCTGCAAGCCC
>NZ_JAWRYD010000701.1:0-229 GCF_046534765.1 Burkholderia sp. SIMBA_062 | reverse complement strand
AACCCTTGAAGGCCGGATCGCTCGAGCAAGCCGCACATCATGCATCTGCTACTTATCGCCCTAACTTCTGGGCACGGCTTTTCAAGCTTGAGCGTCGGCAGCGCGAAGCGCTTTTGGTGAGAATCGGCGTTGCCGCTGCCGAAGACGAAAGACTGTTTCAGGCAGAGCAATATCACGCTCCTCAGCCCAGTCGTCGTGTGCAGTCTTCCATTCATCAAGCTCTGCCTGA
>NZ_JAWRYD010000700.1:0-229 GCF_046534765.1 Burkholderia sp. SIMBA_062 | reverse complement strand
ACCAACCGATGGTGGCGATTTTCCAACGAGATGAATCGTTTGGTAGCAGCTGCACCGGTTTCGTCGGGGCTACTCAGCATCAGACGTTTAGCATTGTTCAGTTCGGCTTTTGAAATCCTGGTCCGATATCGAAGTTCGGCATAAGTCATCGTATTCAAACGTGTTGTACTAAAATTCTTGCCAGCGAGACGTGGGAGGGGCTGGGGCAATGTTGGTTCTGGACCACGCT
>NZ_JAWRYD010000143.1:0-367 GCF_046534765.1 Burkholderia sp. SIMBA_062 | reverse complement strand
GATGGAGTCTAAATGCGGGAGGAATAATAACCCGACAGGTAAGGCAACGTCCAGATGAAAATCCTCAGGGCTATTTAACCTATAACTATAATGCTAATTATCAAACTAGTTACGACGTACGCAAAACTCTAGGTGATCTTAATATTAACTACGGTGGTTCAGATCAACCTGTGGATGAAGATCCAGATCTATTCTTCATTAATTTTCTGGGAAGATCTGGGAAGTTTATTATTGACAACGTTACCAAAAAGGCAGTTGTTCAAGGTTTTGATGACTGGAAAATAGACATAGACTATGTGAGCTTGAATACTTCTCAATTTACGATTAATAGAATCACCATTACCGATGAGTCCGGAGTTGAATATTA
>NZ_JAWRYD010000699.1:0-230 GCF_046534765.1 Burkholderia sp. SIMBA_062 | reverse complement strand
CGCGCTGTCGGTTGGCATGTTTACCGAGGCTCAGGTCTTGCTGATTCGTGAGCTCAGGTCCGCTGGGGCGAAGCTCTCTGACCTGGCTGCACGGTTTAACACCTCGTCACCAGTCATATCGAATATAGCCAACAGGAAAACTTACCGATGGCTGTAGAATTCTACCCGAACAAGCTGAGTGATACGGCGCCGCTCGGCACCTGGAAGACCGGCCGCCGCATGTCCATCGA
>NZ_JAWRYD010000698.1:0-230 GCF_046534765.1 Burkholderia sp. SIMBA_062 | reverse complement strand
CCCGGCTCGATCACCGAAGCGGCGACCATGGCCATGATGGCGACGAACGACTCCATCAGCATGCCGCCGTAGCCGATGTAGCGGGCGTTGGTTTCGTTGTCCAGCAGCTTGGGCGTTGTTCCCGAGGAGATCAGCGCATGGAAGCCGGACACCGCCCCGCAGGCGATGGTGATGAACAGGACCGGGAACAGGGTGCCCTTCCACACCGGGCCGGTGCCGTCGGTGAACTG
>NZ_JAWRYD010000697.1:0-230 GCF_046534765.1 Burkholderia sp. SIMBA_062 | reverse complement strand
AAAAAAGGAAATTATACAATTGCATATGCTACAAAACTGTATTGGCCGATAATATCTTATAAAAGGATAGAATATAATTACAATGGAGAAAATAAAAATTTTGAAGCTACAAATATCTATGCGTTAGATCCGAAGGTTATAATACCTGCAAGATATTTGGTGCAATTTTCATTGGAAGACCATTCTTTTTCAACTATTTATCCAAGTATACCTGTGCCGGACAGTATAAG
>NZ_JAWRYD010000696.1:0-230 GCF_046534765.1 Burkholderia sp. SIMBA_062 | reverse complement strand
CGCTGAACAGCCGGCTGCCGATCGCGTAGAGCGGATCGTCAAGAATATTCTTGACGAACAGCACCGTCGGCGCCGTCGTTTCGACCCCGCCAAACGCCTCCACATAAAAGCGCCAGTTGCTTTGCAGCAGTGACGGAAAAAGCCGCCGCAGCGGTCCGGCGAGCGCCGGGCCGAAGTGCCGGTGCGCGTAGGTGAGGATCGTGAACAGCGTCTTGCCGTCGCGTTGCACG
>NZ_JAWRYD010000695.1:0-230 GCF_046534765.1 Burkholderia sp. SIMBA_062 | reverse complement strand
GATTCTTGTCCGGTGTGTCAGTATATTAGTAAAAATGATCTGTATAATACCGATAATAAAGAATATAGCCTGGTTAAACGCAAAACCAGCTATTGGGCAAATATTCTGGTTGTGAAAGATCCGGCAGCACCGGAAAATGAAGGTAAAGTGTTTAAATATCGTTTTGGCAAAAAAATTTGGGATAAAATTAATGCAATGATTGCAGTGGATGTGGAAATGGGCGAAACCCC
>NZ_JAWRYD010000694.1:0-230 GCF_046534765.1 Burkholderia sp. SIMBA_062 | reverse complement strand
CTGCCCCAGATAACATCATCAATCGCGATTTCCGTGCTGACGCCCCCAACGAAAAGTGGGTGACGGATATCTCCGAGTTCCAGATTCCTGCGGGTAAGGTATATCTGTCGCCCATGATCGACTGCTTCGATGGCATGGTAGTCAGCTGGTCGATTGGCACAAGCCCTGACGCAGAGCTCGTGAATACCATGTTGGATGCGGCTATCGAAACCGTGACTGAAGAAGATAAA
>NZ_JAWRYD010000693.1:0-230 GCF_046534765.1 Burkholderia sp. SIMBA_062 | reverse complement strand
GTAGCGCCTTTGTCGGCACTGCCGAGACGCTGCTCAGCTATCGGGTGGATCCGTCGCTCGCCTCGGCGATTGTGCTGGTCCTTTCCATCGTTCTGATTCGTTTCCGCCCACAAGGTCTGTTGCCCGGCTTTAGCGCCGCGCATCAGCTTCACGGTAAAGGTTAAGTCATGCTCCAACCACCTATTGCACACGTGCGCCGCTGGTTGTGGCAGCCGGCAATGAACATCGAA
>NZ_JAWRYD010000692.1:0-230 GCF_046534765.1 Burkholderia sp. SIMBA_062 | reverse complement strand
ATAGAAATGGAAGTTATAAAATTTCATCACGAAATTTAAGAGAATTTATTGCTGAATCTGCATTTTTAAGAATTTTTATAGCTTGGGAGACTTTTATTGAAAAATGTTTTATCGATTACCTTATAAATGAGGAATCTATAACAAACAATAGACCTGCGAAATGGGCTACACCTATTAATGCTAATCATGCTAATGAAATAATAATTGGAAATCAAAAACATATGGATTGG
>NZ_JAWRYD010000691.1:0-230 GCF_046534765.1 Burkholderia sp. SIMBA_062 | reverse complement strand
CGCGCTCGCGAAGACCGCGGGCGATATCGCCGCGCACGCCGAAGCGCATACGAACAGCACGATCGCCGAAATCACGCGCACGGCACAGGCCGCGTCGCAAGCGTGGCAGACGGCGAGCACGCAAGCGGCCGAGCGTCAGCAATTCATTTGCGATGCGCTCGCGAAAACCGCGAACGATATCGCTGCGCAAACCGAAGCGCACGCAAGCGGCACGATTGCGGAAATCGCAC
>NZ_JAWRYD010000690.1:0-230 GCF_046534765.1 Burkholderia sp. SIMBA_062 | reverse complement strand
ACAATTTAGAAGGTTACGATATGAATTTTATACCATTTTTTTGAAACAAATTAAATGTGGTGACCTCCGATATGGACTTAATAATTATGATTACGAAGAAGGAACTTTAATATTCCTGGCTCCTGGACAGGTTATTGGTGAAAATAAAGACGAATATTACCAGCCACAAGGTATCGCATTGGTATTTCATCCCGACTTAATACACGGAACATCCTTAGGCAGAAGAATAG
>NZ_JAWRYD010000689.1:0-230 GCF_046534765.1 Burkholderia sp. SIMBA_062 | reverse complement strand
AAATTAATACCCTTTGCCCCGTTGTAAGATTAAACTGGTAAAATCCTCCGGCATTATTAACTCCAAACAATTCACCGGTACTCGAAGAATACATGGCTCCATAATTAGCAGCACCAGACGTAGCTCCTATTCCTGTAACTGACCCTGTACTTGGATTAATAGAAACAAGTTGCCCATTTGTAGCATTCACTCCATATAAAAGCCCGGTTGTTATATTGTATGCGAAATCA
>NZ_JAWRYD010000688.1:0-230 GCF_046534765.1 Burkholderia sp. SIMBA_062 | reverse complement strand
CGAAGGTATGCAGCAGACCGCCCGCATGCAGCATTTCGAAGGCTTTGCGCACCGGCACGCGGCTCGTGCCGAACATGCGCGCAACCGGTCCTTCGAGCAGCACGAGGCCGGGCGCGATCTTGCCGAGCGCGATCGCGCTCTTCAACTGGTCGTGAATCAGCCGGTAACGCAGGCGGCTGTCCGCGTTGGTTTCGGGTAGGTCCGCCGCTGGTGTGAGGGCGTGCTCTGGC
>NZ_JAWRYD010000687.1:0-230 GCF_046534765.1 Burkholderia sp. SIMBA_062 | reverse complement strand
CTCGACGGCCGCGCCGGACACTTCGACGCGCGGCTGTTCGACGCGAAGCCGCACGCGGGGCAGGCGGAGGCGGCGGCGTGGATTCGCGCCGATCTGGCCGGGCGCGACGAATTGCCGGGCCGCCGGCTGCAGGACCGCTATTCGGTCCGGTGCGCGCCGCACGTGATCGGCGTCGCACGCGACGCATTGTCGTGGATGCGCCGCGATATCGAGAACGAACTGAACAGCGC
>NZ_JAWRYD010000142.1:0-367 GCF_046534765.1 Burkholderia sp. SIMBA_062 | reverse complement strand
AAAGTCCACGCCAACCTTAGCCAGACCACGCTCATGGTCGCTGGCGACAGCGCTGGCGGCACCTTGGCAGCGGGGCTGTGCAGGGCACTGCTCAATGCTGGCCAAGCGCAGCCCTTGGGCCAGTTGCTGGCCTACCCGGTGCTCACGGCCAGCCAGCACCTGCCGTCGATGCAGGAGCATGCGCAAGCACCCCTGTTGACGGTGGCGGGGCTGATGCAGTCGCTGCAAGGTTTTGTTCCCAACCAGGCCGAGCGTACCGACCCCTGTGCCATGCCACTGGAGGCTGATGACTTTGCCGGGTTAGCGCCGGCGCTGGTGGTGGTCGCACGGGTCGATCCACTGTGTGACCACGGCATCGACTATTACC
>NZ_JAWRYD010000686.1:0-230 GCF_046534765.1 Burkholderia sp. SIMBA_062 | reverse complement strand
GATCATATTCGCAATTTCTCGATCATCGCCCACATCGACCATGGCAAGTCGACGCTCGCGGATCGCATCATCCAGGTATGCGGCGGCCTCGCCGCCCGCGAAATGGAAGCGCAGGTGCTCGACTCGATGGACATCGAGCGCGAGCGCGGCATCACCATCAAGGCGCAGACTGCGGCGCTGTCCTATCGCGCGCGCGACGGCAAGGTCTACAACCTGAACCTGATCGATAC
>NZ_JAWRYD010000685.1:0-230 GCF_046534765.1 Burkholderia sp. SIMBA_062 | reverse complement strand
CCTGCTTCATAAGCTGATGGTGCCAAGTAAATACCGCGATCTAGCCACAGTAATCACTGGCGCAGCCGTTTCTCCAGCTGGGATGGTGACGCTCGCGCCGTTGGCTAAGAAGTCTTGAATCTGAGTGGCGGTGGTTAAGCTGACCACCACCCCTGTGGCATTGGTATAGCTGATGCTAGCAATGTCAGCAGCTTCGACGGTGTTGGCCGCCCCTAAGCTCACGTTAACAG
>NZ_JAWRYD010000684.1:0-230 GCF_046534765.1 Burkholderia sp. SIMBA_062 | reverse complement strand
ATGGAGCTGCGCTGGGACGGCGTGCGCTCGCTCGCCGTCGCGATGGAGATGCTCCGGCAGCAGGTCGCGATCACGCCGGCGCCGCAATGGGTGCGCGTGGTCGGCGGCTTCACCGAGCATCAGTTTGCCGAGAAGCGCCTGCCGACGATCGACGAGCTCAACGCGGCCGCGCCCGATACGCCGGTGTTCATCCTGCACCTGTACGATCGCGCGCTGCTGAACGCGGCCGC
>NZ_JAWRYD010000683.1:0-231 GCF_046534765.1 Burkholderia sp. SIMBA_062 | reverse complement strand
CGACCATGGGATGACGGTAACTGGACAAAGCACCATAGTCGACACATACAAAGGTATATGTTGAACACAAAAATAATATGTACAACATTTTGCCGCCGTAGAACCACCGTCACAACACAACAACAGATTCGATGGAGAGTCTCGACGCCCCACCTTAAGATGCTCAGCTTGCTGATCACCGGCACAATGATGATGCTCGGCCTGACGCCAGCCCAAGCGGTGTAATACGAG